>JAGPDJ010000008.1 GCA_018057635.1 Ferruginibacter sp.
ACTGCCATAATTTCCAGGTCGGCGCTAGTACCTCTGCCACCACCGCTTGGCTGGTGTATCATTACTTCGCCATGCGGGAAAATAAAACGCCTGCCTTTTTCACCGCCGCTGAGTAAGATACTGCCCATACTGGCTGCCATACCCATACAAACGGTGCTAACCGGTGATGAGATCATCTGCATCACATCATAAATAACCATGCCACTGGTAACCATACCACCGGGGCTGTTTATGTAAAATGTGATTTCTTTTCCCGGATCCAGCGCTTCCAGGTACATGAGCCTGTCGGAAATATCCTTGGCTGATTTATCGTCTACCACGCCCCATAAAAAAACCTTGCGTTGTTCAATGAATTTTTTATCAAACATCCATCCGCTCATCATTTTTTCCATCGGATTTTCAGGTAATGCTACAGGTGCATCTTCATCATCCTGGCGTATATTTTTCATATAAAGATTCATATTCATTATCAATTATTAATTATCAATTAAAACTCAATTAGTCTTTCTTGGCTTTTTTAGGATTCATCACCAGCACTTCATCAACCAGGCCATATTCTTTGGCTTCAGTAGAAGTCATCCAGTAATCGCGGTCGCAATCAATGGCAACTTTATCTACCGGCTGGTTTGAATGATGAGCAATGATCTCATACAATTCGTGTTTAACTTTTCTTATTTCGTTCACGGTTATTTCAATGTCGGTTGCCTGCCCGCCGGCACCTGCACTTGGCTGATGCATCATGATACGGCTGTGTTTTAAAGCGGTACGTTTGCCTTTGGCTCCTGCACACATCAGCACGGCGCCCATGCTGGCGGCCATGCCAGTACAGATTGTAGCAATATCTGGCGTTATAAACTGCATGGTATCATACATGCCCAGGCCTGCATACACGCTGCCTCCGGGGCTATTGATGTACATCTGGATATCCCTGGTACGGTCGGTACTTTCCAGGAAAAGTAATTGGGCGGTTACAATATTGGCCACTTCATCATTGATGGGATAACCCAAAAAGATGATCCGGTCCATCATCAGCCTGCTGTACACATCCATTACTGCCACATTCATGGGCCGCTCTTCTATGATATTGGGAGTGAGGTTGGTTACATTGTGGTTAACATATCCATGCAAAGTATTGCTGCTGATATTTCTATGCTTTACAGCATATTTTTCAAATTCTTTTCCAAAATTCATCTTATAAAAATTATGTATGAGCAAATATAGCAGAGAGTTATTGATTAACCTGCTGCAACTTTCTTAAATATTAATTATCAATTTTTAATTATTAATTAATTTCTTAGTCCCTGCTTCTTCCCTGGTAAATCATGATATACTGAACGAGCATGGCAATGGAAGCCAATGCTGCCACCACATAAGTGAGTGCAGCCCATTTCAAGGCATCCTTTGCTTTTTCTTTTTCGGGAGCAGAAGTAATACCGGCATTTTCCAGCCATACCAGTGCCCTGGAAGAAGCGTCAAATTCAACCGGTAAAGTAATAACTGTAAAAACTGTTGTAACAGCAAACAGGATAATGCCGATGAGTAAAATGGTAGGGTTACCACCGCCAAAACCCATGAAACCAAGTCCGGCTATGATGATCCATTGCGACAAAGTACTGCTTATTTGTACCGCAGGAACCAGTTTGCTTCTGAGCATAAGCATAGAATAGGCTGTTGCATGTTGAACAGCATGGCCACATTCATGTGCTGCAACAGCTGCCGCGGCCACATTTCTTCCTTCATACACTTCGGGGCTAAGGTTTACAGTTTTGTTTGCCGGGTTGTAGTGGTCAGACAAACTACCGGGTACAGCCGTTACCTGTACATCATAAATACCGTTGTCCCGCAGCATTTTCAATGCAATTTCATGCCCGCTAAGGCCGCTGCTGTTTGGCACCAGTGTATATTGTGCAAATTTACTTTTCAGCCTGTACTGAACGATCATGCCAATGATCATAAAAAAAACAGAAATGGCAATAATTCCAAATGTCATTTTAAATAGATTTTTCTATAGGGTTACAAAAAGTATTCCCAACATAAAACCTGACAAAATAACAAAAAAAGAGGCCATCTTATGAAGGATGGCCTTTGTTGGTATTTTAAGTTTTACTTATTTGTATTGTGCAGTCAGCCCCATAGCCAGGTCGGTCATTTTCTTAATGCTGTCGTCCTGTAAATTTCCTTTTTTAAATTCAGCCAGTACTTCAGGAAGTTTATTTTCCATTTCCAGTAAAAAATGTTCTTCAAAAGCTTTCACATTTTTTACAGCAACACTTTTTAATAAACCCTGTGTACCAAGGTAGATCATGGCAACCTGCTTTTCAACACTCATGGGTGAATATTGCAGCTGTTTCAGGATTTCCACGTTACGGGCACCTTTGTCAATTACATTTTTTGTAGCAGCATCCAGGTCACCACCAAATTTAGAGAATGCCTCTAATTCCCGGTACAATGCCTGGTCAAGCTTAAGGGTACCTGCCACTTTTTTCATTGACTTGATCTGTGCATTACCACCCACACGGCTAACCGAAATACCTACGTTGATAGCAGGGCGGATACCGGCGTTAAACAGGTTACCTTCCAGGAATATCTGTCCGTCGGTAATAGAGATCACGTTTGTTGGAATATATGCAGATACGTCACCTGCCTGTGTTTCAATGATCGGCAGTGCTGTTAAAGATCCTCCTCCTTTTACCAAATGTTTGATAGATTGTGGAAGATCGTTCATTTGCTGGGCGATCTCATCTTTAGATACTACTTTGGCAGCCCTTTCTAATAAACGGCTATGCAGGTAGAATACGTCTCCAGGATATGCTTCACGTCCGGGTGGGCGGCGAAGCAACAAAGATACCTCACGGTAAGCTACAGCCTGTTTGGAAAGATCATCATAAATGATCAATGCCGGGCGGCCGGTATCCCTGAAAAATTCTCCGATGGCAGCTCCGGCAAATGGTGCATAGAACTGTAATGGAGCCGGATCTGAAGCAGATGCAGCCACAATGGTTGTATAAGCCATGGCACCAAATTCTTCCAGCGTTTTCATAATACCTGCAATGGTAGATGCTTTCTGGCCGATAGCCACATATATACAATAAACAGGCTTGCCTGCGTCGAAAAATTCTTTTTGATTGATAATGGTATCTACCGCGATGGCTGTTTTGCCGGTCTGGCGGTCACCAATGATCAATTCACGCTGACCACGGCCAATGGGAATCATCGCATCAATTGCTTTGATACCAGTTTGCAGCGGTTCTTTTACAGGCTCCCTGAAAATTACCCCGGGTGCTTTACGCTCCAACGGCATTTCATATAATTCACCTTTTATCGGGCCTTTACCATCAATGGGGTTTCCCAATGTGTTGATTACACGGCCGCTCATGCCTTCGCCAACTTTAATAGATGCGATCTGGCCGGTGCGTTTAACTTTATCACCTTCTTTGATACCACTGCTGTCACCCATCAATACCACACCCACATTGTCTTCTTCCAGGTTAAGTGCAATAGCTTTTACCCCATTGTCAAACTCTACCAGTTCACCCGAACGAACATCTCTCAGTCCGTAAACACGGGCAATACCATCACCCACCTGTAATACGGTTCCTACTTCTTCTAAACTTGTTCCTGCATTGAAATTGCTGAGTTGCTGGCGGAGGATCGCCGAAATTTCATCTGGTTTAATTTCTACCATAATTTTTTAATTGATCGGTTGAAAAGTTTGTTGGTTGAAAGCTTGATTTGGGACTTGTAAACCTGTTAACTTATCAACCTGTTTTTAATCGGCTGCAAAGGTAGGGTATGGTTGCCGGAATGGCAAAAAAAACAACAATAATTAGAAGAATATCCACTCGTTTTCCGTTCCTTGATCTTTAGCAACTTAAAATATGTTAAGTTCTTTCAATAACTCAACACATTAAAAATAATTAAGGAGTTCGTTTCAAGGAACCACTGTTGAAGTTACAGTAGTACTGAAGTTTAATCACAGCTCCTTCCCGTCCCGCCTAAGGCGGGAGGCTGTATATCGATTGCGGGGGCCCTTTTTGGGTACCTTTTTGGGCAAACAAAAAGGTACAGGGATTAATCAAAATATCATCATTAATTATATAGTGATGTAATTAATTCTATGGGGAAACACATAAATTTTTCTCTATAACATCAAAAGCTTTCCATGAAACTTAAACAGCCCGGCTGATTCTCTCTTTTTTTATCTAATTTCATACATTCTACTATTTAAAGAGTTAAATCAACTTTTAATGAAAAATTTATTACTCAAGGCAGGTCTCATTTTGCTTATATTTTCTGTTAACCTGGTACCATCATCTTTGTTTGCACAGGTTAATGAAGATCCCGACTTACCTGCTTTACCCAATCAAACCATTTCCAAAGAAGAATATCTTTCTAAGAGGGAACAATATATCAGCAACCTGCGTGGAAACCAGTTTCTGAATGAGAACACATTCAATGCAAGGGCACAGGCAATTGAGCAGAAAATTAACCAGGAAAGGCTGCAGCAGACAAATAATACATTGATGATACTTGCTCCAAACTGGACAGAACTTGGCCCATCACCCATACCAAACGGGCAAACAACTACCAACAGTGTAGCTGTGAGCGGGAGGGTTACAGCAATTGCTATTCATCCCACAAATCCAAATCTTGTTTATGTAGGCACGGCCAATGGCGGTATTTACCGTACTACAGATGGCGGAAATACCTGGACACCCATATTTGATGCCGCACAATCGCTGGCAATCGGGGCGCTGGCGCTGGCTCCATCAAATCCTTCTATATTATATGTTGGAACAGGAGAAGCAAATCTTTCAGCTGATTCATATGTTGGAGTAGGGATTTATCGCATTGACAATGCCGACGCTTCACCGGTATTGAACGGCCCAATCAATCCTCCCATTTCCGGAACAACCTGTTTCTTTGGCAGGTCGGTGAGTAAAATACTGGTTGATCCCACCAATGCAGCCACCATTTTTGTTTCAACCGGAACAGGTGTGATCGGTAATCCGAATGGAAGCCCTGGCGGCGGTACTGTTCCTCCATTGGGCCGCAGGGGAATTTACAGGTCAACCAATGCAACAGCTGCCGCAGGTTCTATTAGTTTTACTAAACTGGATATTACAGCAGTGAATGATAATTTCACCATCCTGGATATGGTGATGGAACCCGGAAACCCGGATGTGATCACCTGTTATATGTATGCAAGTGGCGGAGGTATATACCGCACCGTTAATGCAACTGCCGCAACACCGGTTTTTACACATCCTTATACAACAGCCAGTTCAGTGAGAGGCGAATTGGCCATAGCAAAAGTTGGTGGAGCAGTTACCCTATACTGTGCCAATGGTGAAAACAGTACAGGCAGGTTATTAAAATCAGTGGATGCTGGTGCAACCTGGTTTACTACTGCCGGAACAACAGGTTTCTGTTCAGGCCAGTGTTTTTATGATATTGCTATTGAAGTGGATCCAACCAATGATGATAATGTTTATGTAGGCGGAGCAGCAGGAACCAATATTTTCCGGCGTTCAACCGATGGACTGGCAACTATACCGGCTTCTTCCACAACCAACCTGCATGCAGATTGCCATGTTATAAAATGTGCGCCTTCTGCCCCGCAAACATTATACCTGGGATGTGATGGTGGAATTTATAAATCAACCGATGGCGGGGTTACCTGGACCACGAAAAATACTGCAGGATTTTCTGCTACACAATTTCAAAGCATTGCATTGCATCCAATAGATCCCAATTTTACTATTGGAGGTACACAGGATAACGGGACAAATAAAATAAACCCCGATGGATCACATACACGAATAGACGGTGGTGATGGTGGTTATACATTGATAGACCAAAATGCAGCAGACAATACCAATGTTACCATGTATCATACTTATTATAATAATAGCGGACAGGCGGGATTTTCAAGGGCCCTCACTTCTCCCGGTGCCTGGACATTCTTTGGATGCGGCGGAACAGCCAATGGAATTTCATGCCCATCCACCACCTTGTTTTATGCGCCCATGGCACTTGGCCCCGGTAATCCGAATACGGTTTATTTTGCAACAGACAGGTTGTACAGGTCGGCAGACAAAGGCGTAGCCATGCCGCTTGTAAGCCAGGGCCCGGTAATTTCAGGTGTACCTATTTCCAGTATTTCAATAGCCAAAACAGATGACAATGTTAGAATAATCGGCTTTACCAATGGCAAGGTTTACAGAACATTTACCGGGTCATCCGTGTTAGATGACGTAACGCCGTTTGGTTCAGCTGCAGTTCCGGTTGGCAGGGTGATGATCGATCCAATTGATAAAAAAACGGCCTATGTAAGTTATGGCGGATATGGCCTTGCTCCCGGAAGGCACGTTTGGAAAACGACCAACCTGGATGCAGTTACACCAACCTGGGCAATATCTGGCACCGGAATTCCGGATATACCTGTAAATGCAATGGCAATTGATCCGGGAAATACCAGTATTGTTTTTGCCGGAACTGATATTGGTGTTTATGTATCAATTGATGCAGGTACAACCTGGAACAGCTACAGCGCCGGTTTACCGATGGTACCGGTATTTGATATGGCTGTGCATCCGGTTACCAAAGCAATAAAAATTGCAACACACGGGCGGGGTTTCTGGCAATCTACCAATGCAGTTATACCGGTTGAATACAATGGCTTTTATGCAACTCCAAAGAGAAATGCACGGGTTTTACTGGAATGGTTAACATCCAGTGAATCTAACAACAAAGGCTTTATTATAGAAAGATCGCTTTATAATAACAACAGCAGTTTGCTTGTTTTTGAAGAAATTGGATTTGTAAAAGGCAGCGGTACAACTTCTTCTCCTAAAAAATATGAATTTACCGATGCGCCACTGGGCGGTAAAAAATTCATTTACCGGTTAAAACAGGTTAATTATGACGGAGCATTCAAATATTCCGATCAGCGGGTTGTTTCATTAACCGGCTTTGATTATGCATTGCATGATATTTTTCCAAACCCGGTTACAGATAAAGCCATGATACAATACCAGTTACCCGAAGCAGGACAGGTAAATATCAGTGTTTATTCAATGGATGGAAAACTGTTAAAAACAATGGTGAGTGAATGGAAGCAACCGGGCATTTACCAGGTTTCTCTGAACACAAACAATTATTCAGCCGGTAGTTATATATTTAAGATGACAACTGAAGGATTTTACAATACCAAAACTTTTGTGGTAACTAAATAAGGTTATTGAGGAAATACATTAATCAAAAAAAGGTTTATCAGCCTGTAAATCTGTATGCTGTATGCTTATTTTAAATCAAATTCCCTGTGTGGAAGTTTTTTTAAAAAAAAATTGTAATTTTCGCATTCAATTTTCTGTTTTTTATTACTGATGAACCCGGTTTTTTAATAAAGCAAAAAAGTTGTGCTTCTTTCCCCTAAGTATGAAATAAAATATTTTATTAAAAGCATGTGATCAATTAAACAGAAAATCTATCCAAATTAAATTCTCAAAAATAATATTTCATTAAAAAATTTAGCGGTTGCTATCTATTATCTAAACATTTAACTAGGACATTATGAAAAGAATTTTCCTCTTATTTTCTTTACTAATCTGCGCTTTTTTTTCCAATGCTCAAACTGATGACAAAAGCAAGGCATTACAGCTTGTTACAAAACATCATGAAGCCATTGGTATTACCAAAGACCAGTTATCAAACATTAAGGTAAGCAGCACTTATTACAACGAAGTTGCAGGAACACAAATGGTTTACCTGTTGCAAACCTACAAAGGACTGACAGTATTAAACCAAATGTTGGTATTGGCATTTAAAAATGAAAAACTGGTTTCCAATGCAGGTACTTTTATAACCGATATAGATAAAATAAGCAATTACCAGGCTGCTTCCCCCTCGCTTTCAGCTAAAGATGCCGTGAAAGCAGCTTTCGCAGAAGCCGGCATTGTAAAACCGACATCATTACCTAAGCCTATTTCATCAGATAATGGCCGCAAACTTGATTTTGGAAAACAGGGAGCAGTTACTGAAAATATTACCGCTGAATTAGTGTGGGTTCCTGTTGAAAAAGGAAACCAACTATCCGTAAAACTGGCATGGCAGGTTCAGGTTGTTCCGGCTGATAAATCTGATTGGTGGAATATACAAATTGATGCTGTTACAGGTAATGTTATCAATAAATTCAACCTGACTGTTTATGAAAGTTTTCACAAAAGCAATGACCACTCACTGTTACAAAGGCCAAAGGAGAATAAACAACAAATTGGACTTAAGGAACTTAAAAACTTAGGTTTATTAACACCTCCTCCTCCATCAGTAACCAGTGCTGATTACAGGGTATATCCCATTCCTTTCGAAAGCCCTCTTAATGGGCCTACTGCCATTGTCCATAATCCATGGGAATTATCAGGAATTGGAAATAATGCCACCACCAACGGCTGGCATTTTGATGGAACAACGAATTACAATTTTACCAGAGGTAACAATACATTTGCCTATCTCGACAGGGCAGGTAACAATACACCAAGTGCAACTACAAACTGGCCGGACACTTCTACAACGGCTATACCTTCATTAACTTTTACTCAACAGCATAATGCAACTGGTTCTCCATATCCTGTTCAAAATAAAAAGTTTGCATTAAACAATCTCTTTTACTGGAACAATTTAATGCACGATGTTTGTTATCAATATGGGTTTAATGAGATATCTGGTAATTTCCAGGCTGATAACTTGGGTCGTGGCGGAAATGGCAATGATTATGTTCAGGCGGAAGCACAGGATGGTTCTGGAAACAATAATGCAAATTTCAGTACTCCGGCTGATGGTGGCAAGCCAAGAATGCAAATGTTTATTTGGAATGCTATTCCTAATACCACTTTTGTAACAGTAAATGCGCCGGTAGGAATTGCAGGCCCCTATGAGGCTGTTGAAAGTGCTTTCAGTGAGTCCAACAGGTTAGCCGATGTTGGGCCTGTTACTGCCCAGGTTATATATTATGACGATGCGGCAGGGGGAACCCACGAAGCCTGTACAGGTGCATCAACAAGTGTCTTAACCGGAAAGATAGCCCTGATAAACAGGGGTAATTGCAACTTTACAATAAAAGTATTGGCTGCTCAGGCTGCAGGTGCAGTGGGTGTGATCATGGTAAATAATGTAGCAGGAGCCCCGATCATCATGGGAGGTGGTCCAGATAATACAATAACTATTCCTGCTGTGATGGTAACGGATGTTACCGGCGCCCTGATTGCCGCTCAACTGGCATCCGGTGTAAATGCTACCTTAAGCGGAACCGGTCAAATTGATGGTGATATTGATAATGGCATTGTTTGTCATGAATTTGGGCACGGCATTTCAAACCGTTTAACAGGTGGCCCTGCAGTTACTACCTGCCTGCAAAATGGAGAACAGGGTGGAGAAGGATGGAGTGATTATTTTGCATTGATGATGACTACTGACTGGGCAAATGCACAGGTAACTGATGGGGTGCTTAAACCAAGGCCGATGGGGCTGTACGCTTTAGGCAACCAGAATTTATTTACCAGCAGTGTACCAGGAACAGGTATCAGGAACTACAAATATTGTACAGATATTGCTGTAAATCCATTGACCTATGCAAGTATGGGTGTAGCGCCAATTGGAACAGAAGTACATAATACCGGTGAAGTATGGGCGATGGCTCTGTGGGAAATGACCTGGGCTATCATTCAGCAAACCGGGATCAATCCAAACCTGTTCGATGCTACAGGTGCCGGAGGAAATTCAGTAGCAATGAAACTGGTAATGGAAGGAATGAAATTACAGCCATGCAGCCCGGGTTTCATTGATGCCAGAACTGCAATTATTACTGCTGATCAAAACCTTTACGGAGGTTCACATCTTTGTGCCATCTGGACAGCCTTTGCAAAAAGGGGAATGGGATTTGGCGCATTGCAGGGAAGTGCCGGAAATGCTGCAGATGGAACAGCATCCTTTGCAATGCCACCTGCTCCGTCTGTTACATCACAACCAACGGGTGTAACTGTCTGTGCAGGAACCAATGCTACTTTTACCATAACAGGAGCAGGATATTTACCAACCTATAACTGGCAGGTAAGTACCGATGGCGGTGTAACCTGGAATAATGTAAGCCCTGCTGTTACAACGGCAACGCTTACACTAACAGCAGTTACCGGATCCATGAATAATTACCAGTACCGTTGCCAGGTTAAAGGCATCTGTCCTGCAGATATAGCAAATTCAAATGCAGCTACCTTAACAGTGAATACGGCAAGCCCTGCTATTACAGCCCAACCTGCCAATACTTCTACCTGTGTAGGTACAACTGCAACATTTAGTATAACCGTAACCGGTACCAATACCTATAACTGGCAGGTAAGTACCGACGGTGGTACCACCTGGAACAATACAGTACCGGCAGAAACATCTACAACGCTTACATTGGCGTCTGTTACTGCAGGTATGAATAACAACCAGTACCGTTGCCAGGTTACTGGTGGTTGTCCAACCAGTACGATCCCTTCCAATGCAGCTACTTTAACAGTAACAACCGGTTCTATTTCTATTACTACAAATCCTGCTAATACCAGTGTTTGTAATGGTTCAGATGCATCCTTCAGTGTAACCGCTACGGGAGCAAGCCTAACTTATAACTGGCAGGTAAGTACCGATGGCGGAACTACCTGGAACAATACGGTTCCGGCTGTAACAACGGCTACGCTTACCCTAAATGCAGTAACAGCAGGTATGAATAATAATCAATACCGTTGTAATGTAAATGGACCTGGTGCCTGTACAGCTGCAGGTGTTAACTCAAATGCAGGGGTATTAACGGTAAACAATGCCGTATCAATAACAGCACAGCCTGCCAGTGCTTCAGTATGCACAGGCAGTGATGCAACTTTCAGCATTACCGTTTCGGGATTAAACCCAACTTATAACTGGCAGGTAAGTACCGATGGCGGTACAACCTGGAACAATGTGGCTCCTGCAGTAACAACAGCTACACTAACTGTTACGGGTGTAACATCAGGCATGAACAATAACCAGTACCGTTGCCAGGTTGGAGGTGATTGTACAACAGGTAGCATCAATTCTGCTGCAGCAACCTTAACAACCAATTCTCCTGCATTGGTAACCGCACAACCTGCTAATACAGCAGCATGTGCCGGTTCAAATGCAACATTCACCATAACTGCAAGCGGTACCGGTTTAACCTATAACTGGCAGGTAAGTACCGATGGCGGTGTAACCTGGAACAATGTTTCCCCTGCAGTAACAACTGCTAGCATCTCATTGACTGCAGTAACAGCTGGCATGAACAACAATCAATACCGTTGCCAGGTTGCCATTTCATGTAACCCGACAGGTGTAAACTCCAATTCGGCTACATTAACAGTAAACGCAGCGCCTGCTGTTACTACACAACCAGCCAACACGGCGGTATGTGCCGGTGCAGATGCAACATTCTGTGTTACAGCAACAGGAACAGGCCTTACCTATCAATGGCAGGTTAGCACTGCCGGTTGTACTGGTCCATGGGCCGATATACCTGGTGCCACTTCATCATGCTTTACAGCTACAGCTGTAAGTGCAACAGCTAACGGAAATGCATACCAGTGCATTGTATCCGGAACCTGTACACCAGCTGTAACAACAGCATGTGCAACCCTTACCGTAAATACGGCTGCAGCTATCACTGCGCAACCTGTTAATACTTCCGGCTGCACAGGCGGAAATGCAACATTCAGTGTAACAGCAACCGGTTCCGGCCTTACCTATAACTGGCAGGTTAGTACCGATGGCGGTGTAACCTGGAACAATGTAAGCCCGGCTGCAACAACGGCAACGCTTACCCTAACCAATGTTACGGCAGCCATGACGAATAACCAGTACCGTTGCCAGGTTGGCGGATCATGTTCTGCAGGATTGATCAATTCAAATGCAGCGGTACTGTCACTGAGCAATTCAATTACTTTCAGCACACAGCCGGTTAGTGCCGGAGTTTGTGCGGGTACAGATGTTACATTTACTGTTGCAGCTTCTGGTACAGGACTTGCCTATAACTGGCAGGTGAGCACCGATGGTGGTACTACCTGGAACAATGTAGCTCCGGCAAATACAACCAATACATTAAACATTACAGCTCCAACTGTTTCTATGTCGGGTAACCAATACCGTTGTGTAGCCAGTGGTGATTGTAATCCGTCTGGTGTAAACTCTGATGTAGCAACGTTGACAGTTAATACATCGGTTACACTTACTTCACAACCAGCGGATGTAGATGGTTGTAATGGCAATGTGGCTGTATTTACTGTAACGGCAACAGGAAGTTCTATCACGTATCAATGGCAGGTTAGTGTCAATGGCGGACCATTTACCGACCTTACCAACACAGCGCCATACTCAGGTGTTAATACCAATACATTAACAATAACCAATCCTTCTACCATATTAAACGGTACAAGGTATCGCCTGAATGCTTCCGGTGCGCCATGCGGAGGAATTGTAACTTCCAACAATGCATTGCTGAAGGTAAACCAAACACCTGTTGTTGTGCTTACAGCAGCATCATTCTCTACTATCACTCCATACATACGCACAACACTATTCACTACAGTTAGCCCTGCAGGAAATTATTCTTACCAGTGGTACAGGGAAGGTGTATTGGTTCCGTCATTAACTTCCGACAGGTTCTCTGTTATGGTAGATGACCTGGGAACATACGAAGTTGTGGTAACAGATAATGCAACCGGCTGTTCCAGCAGGATATCTAACAAAGCTGCTGTTGAATATGCATCATCCAGCGAGTTGTTCATTTATCCTAACCCAAGTTCAGGAAGCTTCCAGGTAAGGTATTTCAGCAGTTCAAATACTGCCCGTACCCTGAATATCTACGACAGCAAAGGTGCAAGGGTATTCCAGAAAGCATTTACCATCACATCACCATATACAAAAATGGATGTGAACATGGACAATGCTGCATCTGATGTGTACCTGGTAGAACTGAGGGATGCAGACGGAAACCGCATTGCTACCGGTAAAGTGGTGATCAGGTAATAAAATAATAATCAAGTTATAAAGGCTGCCTGCTTGGGCAGCCTTTTTTTGTGTATCATGTTGCGCAATAAATTGATGTAAGTTGGAAAGTGGTTGAGTGAATTAGGTTTGTTATAATTAAGGGAAATTTATATTTAGATTTTATGTTGATTGTAATTTATTAATTTAGTATTTGAAGGAGATATAGGAATCTGCATGATGGATGAAACTTAAGAACATGCACCAAATTAGTATTAATTTATTTTCCAGAAAGACAAGTAACAAAAATTATGAAAGGAATAATGGCATCGTGGTTTGGATTTCTGGGAGTATTGTTTTTTTTATCATCAGCTATCCTGGGTGGCTTACAATTTTCTGAGTATAGTCACATTTCGCAACTTATTAGTGAATCTTATGCTATTGGTACAACTTATGGTCTTCAGCTTAGGTATTTAGGCTTTCTTCCAAGCGGGATATTCATTGCTGCTTTTGCATTTTATGCAGCAAGTGTATTACCAAAATCAACTTTTTCTAAATTGGGTTTTACCGGGCTGGGATTGTTTTATGGAATCGCAACAATTATGGTTAGTTTGTTTCCATGTGATAAAGGTTGCAACAAAGAATTTGCAGACCCAAGTCTATCGCAATTAATTCATACCCTAACAGGACTTTTTACATACATAGTTGTCCCAATAAGTTTATTGATTCTTGGTATTGCAGCAAAAAAATGGGCCAATGGAAAATATCTGGCCCGTTTAGGAATTGTTTGTGGTTTGACCGCCATTTTATTTGTTGGTATTTTATCAGCTGACTTGCATTCAAAATTTATTGGACTCTATCAGAGGATTATTGAAAGTTCGGTTCTGGTTTGGATTGTTGCATGTTCGTTTTATCTTAGAACGTTTCAAAGAGAATCATGAAGTGCAGCAGCCAATTGTGAAGTCAGTATTTTCGTTCTGTTTAAGTTACAGGCATAAGAGTTTTTAAGAAAATTTCAATAAATCCATAATGTAAAAACGGGGAAGCTTGCTCAAATAACTAATTGGCATTTGCATCGTGCGCAAGGAATCCTTATTTGGAAGGCTACAATTTCTTTCAATAGAAAAAGTATTTGTTCAGTTTCTGGCGGACAAATATCTCCGTTTTAGATCACTATATGCACTAGTTTTTTAATCAACAAGTGTTAGTTAATAATTTAGTAAATTCATATTCCCTATACTAAATTTATTTAAAATGAGAATGCTTATGTAATAGGCTATGTACAACAATTGCTAAGTATTACTGAAAATAGCAACTCAAAAGATTATTTTAAACAAATATTAAAATTATGGAAAAGCTACAATTCATAGTAAGTATCAATGCACCTGTGACCAGGATATATGATTTTATGCTTGGCATTAGTAGTAAATCAACTTATGAGCAATGGACTTCTTTGTTTAACCCGACATCTACTTATGAAGGAAATTGGGACAAGGGAAATAAAATTCTTTTTATTGGAGTAGATGAGAAAGGAGAAAAGGGAGGTATGGTTTCCAGGATAGCTGAGAACATTCCCAACCAATTTGTTTCAATACAACATTATGGACTTTTTAAAGCTGATAAAGAAATTACGGAAGGACCAGATGTGGAAAAATGGGCAAACGGATATGAAAACTATACCTTCGAAGAAAACAATGGTACTACAACCGTAACTGTTGAATTAGACACTACAGAAGATTTTTTAGGTTATATGAACCAAACCTATCCAAAAGCACTCGACAAGTTGAAAGAAATTTGTGAAAAATAACAATTACAAGAGTATCATTAATATACGAGGAAATAAACACAGACTGTAAAATCGGTTTGTCAATATGGTGGCTATCGTGCATTTGCGAAACATTTGTTCAAGGTTCAGCATTAGGAATCCTATTGAATTATTGTACCAAAAATCCGCCAATACGCCAGGCTGAAAAACGTTGTGTAAAAAATTATAAAACACTAAAATTATAATAAATGAAAATGTTCATGCTTTCTTTAGTTATACTAACATTATTTAGTTGTAAATCTAATCATCCAAGCGGAAAATATTTTTGTGATCAGAAAACTAAAACGAATGTTGTAAAAAAAGGTGCCATTCATCACGCATCTGTAGATATTAATTGTGTTTATAACCAACTGGAATTTAAAGGGAACAACAAAGTAATTGTTTCAGTTGCCGATGGACTTGAATTCAGTACAACTTATGAATTGGACAATAAAAGCGTGCGGATAAAAAATGACAAATTCGATATCGTTTTAAAAATGCAAGACCAAAATACATTAATTGGTGAAGGTGTCTGGAAAGGTATCTATAAAAAAATGTAATCAATTTACAGAACAGAAGTATCTAACAATTACGGGCATTTATTCATAAATTCAGCAATTAGTTATTTTTATGCTTCTGCTTTCGGTTAACGCATGCCTGGTATAGCATTTGCGAAAACACTTTAATCAACAGATGCTATTTACTGCCTGCAGAAGAACTATTCATTCCTGGCAATAGTGATATTTTACTTTGGGCTGGATAACTAGCAGGTCACTTTTTTAATTTATTGAAAACAGATGAAATCAATTATTACAATTTTAAGCCTGTTTGTTTGCAACTTTTGTTTTGGACAAGATTTGGAAAAACAGCTGGATTCAATTTATTCTGATGACCAGAAATTTCGTTTACAACTTAGAGACATTGAGAAACAATATGGTTCCGGTTCAAAAGAATTAAAAGAGTGCTGGCAAATTATCCGGGAAAAAGATTCAGTCAACATTATAAAAGTTCGTGCTATTATTGACCAATATGGATGGCCATCTGCTGATATAATCAGGAAAAAAGGCAGTAAAACTTTATTTCTTGTAATACAACATGCAGATATTGAAACCCAGGAAAAATATTTACCCATCATGAGGGAAGCTGTAAAAAATGGGAATGCAGCTGCAAGTCAGTTAGCTTTATTAGAAGACAGGGTAGCACTCAGGCGCAACAAAAAGCAAATCTATGGTAGTCAGATTGGCAAAGACCCGGATACGAAACTTTATTATGTAAGACCTTTAGAAGACCCGGATCATGTTAATGAAAGACGTGCATCAGTTGGGCTGGAAAAGCTGGAGAAATATATTAAGTATTGGGATTTAAAATGGGATGCAGAACAGTATAAAAATGACTTGCCTGCTATTGAAGCAAAAGAAAGATCAATGGGTTATTAATACGTAGCCAGACAGTATATAAGTTTAAAAGGGCAGGAGAAACAAATTCCTTAAAAATATCCATCCCGGCCATAATTGCCGGAGTAATCATAACCTATAAATTTTTTAATTCTAGTCTGACATATTGGATATTTTGAAAAATAACTAAAATTTATTGTTTATCAATAAATATATATTATCTTTGCAGTATAATATTAACAAGTATCAATTATGTCAAAAACTAACAAATACGTATTTATAGGCCTGCATATAGTTGCCTGGATCATCTTCGTTGGCTTGTGCATTGAAGCCGGTGGTTTAATTGTCAATTTCATTTTTAGCCTTTTCAAACCCGAAATGGTAAAAAACCTGTATCAAAAGCTCGACTTAAGTAAAATGTATGAGCGCAGCCAATGGGTTTATTTTGGAATGTATAGTTATATCCTGTTCATCGCAATTTTAAAGGCATGTATGTTCTATGTTGTCATCCAGCTTATCATGAAACTTGATTTGAAAAAACCTTTCAATAATTATGCTGCCAGGAAGATTACAACAATCAGTTACTATACTTTGTCTATTGGGCTCATTAGTTATATAGCCCGGCAATCATCCAGAAGTTTGATGCATCAGGGATTTGAAATTGATATCCTTGGCCAGTTTTGGGCAGACAGCGAGGCATTTATTTTAATGGCTGCTGTTATTTATATAATTGCCACAATATTTTCCAAAGGAGTTGAGATACAAAATGAAAATGATTTAACTGTATAAGCCATGCCAATAATTGTAAACTTAGATGTAATGATGGCCAGGCGAAAGATGTCACTAAATGAGCTTTCTGAGAAAGTTGAATTAACACTATCCAACCTTTCCATCCTTAAAACAGGAAAAGCCAAGGCCATTCGCTTTAGCACATTAGAAGCAATTTGTAAAGCGCTGAATTGTCAGCCTGCAGATATATTAGAATATGTAGAAGAAACAAAATAATAATTTAGTTATGAAACGATTTTATCTTGTTAGCTTTTTAATGCTTTTTACTTTTTATACAAAAGCCCAGCAAACAGAACACATTAATATTGGCAAAAAAGTTACTGTTTTCTCAAAAGTTTTAAGTGAGAACAGGAAACTTTGGATTTATACGCCCGATATAACTTCCCTGGATAAAAGTGCCGGTAAAAAATACCCGGTTTTGTATTTATTAGATGGAGATGCTCATTTCTTTTCAACAGCTGGTATTGTTCAACAATTAAGCCAGGCCAATGGAAATGGAGTATTACCTGAAATGATTGTAGTTGCCGTTGAAAACACGAACAGGCTAAAAGACCTGACACCTAAAGTAAACACAACTGATCATGTAAACAAATCAAATCCTTTTGTAAGCTTCTTGTCTGCTGAACTAATACCTTATATTGACAGTAATTACAGTACAGCTCCATACAAATTACTGGCAGGACATTCGTTAGGCGGACTAACTGTAATTGATATACTCACTAATTTTCCAGGTCTATTCAATGCCTACATTGCTATTGATCCAAGTATGTGGTATGAACATGAAAAGTTTTTGAATCAGGCTATTGATAAACTGCCAAAGCAAAATCTGAATAGAACAAAGCTTTTTATTGGTATTGCCAATACCATGTACAATGGAATTACATTATCAAAACTTAAGAATGATCACACTCCCGAAACGCAGCATATCCGTTCAATATTCAAATTGGATAAATTTCTAAGATACAGTACCAACGGTTTAAAATATTCTCAGCAATTTTATGAGAAAGAAAGACATAACAGTGTGCCATTGTTAAGCATGTATGATGGTTTGCGTTTTATTTTCGATTATTATCATTTCGATGTATCTGAAAAAGATTTTGCTGACTCAACATCACAGATCGCCTCAAAATTAGGAATGCATTACATGAATGTTTCAAAGGAAATTGGGTATAAAATTTCGGCACCAGAGGCATTGATCAATTATTTTGGATACGATGCATTGTTCAAAAAGCAATACGGCAAAGCAGAAGCATTTTTTACTTTAAACATGGAATGTTATCCCGGTAGTAATAATGTATATGATTCGTATGCCGATTTCTGCCTGGCAAAGAAGGATACAAATAATGCCATAACTCATTACAAAAAAGCATTGCAGCTTAAAAATGATGCTACAACACGCAGCAAATTAAATGCTATAACAAACCAGGCATCCTATGATCTTACGCTTACAGAATTGCAAAAATATGCGGGCGTTTATACTTTAGAAACCTATCAAATTTCCATTGAACTGGAAATTCGTGATGGTAAGTTATGGTCTAAAGTACCAGGGCAGGCAGATAGTGAATTTTTGCCCGTATCTAAAGATGTTTTTACTTTAAAAGATACTCAAGGGTATACAATTACATTTAAAATGGATGGGGACAAGCCACTTGAGTTTACATCTGTACAACCAAATGGAGTATTTAAAGCGGTATTAAAAAATAAGTAAGTGAAATTAACATGTATAATCATTCAGGACAGCAATATAGTATTTGAAAGTTTAAAGAGTTTAATTGCCAGTGGCTAATTTAGGGTAATTCCAAAATTGTGATACTGAAATAATACTGTTGAAGCATGAACTGCTTCAAGTTTGCATGTATCAGATTTATGTATATTTGAAATATAAAATTTAATCATGAAAGCCTTCCTCTTATTTTGTTGTATTATTTCTGGCATATCGCAGCATACATTTTCACAAAAAGCTACCTGTGCAAAATTTAAATTGATGGAGCTGGCGGCCCTGCTTAAAATTAATTCCAACGATTTTGATACTAAAGTTTCCGGCCGGTGTTATGAGTACAAGGAAGCTGAAGATAATGAACTGGTTAAACGAAAAAAATACAGCTGGGCAAAAGACAATGCTGCAACAACAGACAATATCAATTACGGAATTACAAAATCTTCCGGTAAAGTTTTTATAACATACAATACCTATAGTCCCGAAAAATACCAGTCCTTTAAAACGGATTTGACGAAATTAAAATTTACATTTTTATCTGAACAAACGCCGGAGAAAGAAGTAACACATTTTAAGTATACAAATGGAAAGTATAACCTGTTAATCATATTGAATGCAAATCCGGGCAATTATAAATATTCCCTGGTTATTGAAGAAGTTAGCCCCGCAGCAAAATAATTGCTGTAAGGTACTGCTGCTTTAATTTTCTTCTATCAATCCAACAGCATTTCCCCATGGATCAATAATGGTTGCTACTTTTATACCACCTCCAACATCTGATACTTTATAGAGAACAGTAGCTCCGGCATCTACACATTTTTCAACACAATTGTCAATTGCTGAAACAGACCAATGGGATACAGTTTGATTGCCCATTGTAACGG
>JAGPDJ010000184.1 GCA_018057635.1 Ferruginibacter sp.
ATTTTTTAGCGGTTTTTGTTGTTACAGAAACTGTTGAATGATTGTTTTTTGATGCCTGCCGGGAAGAACTGCAGCTTTGTAACAATGCAATAACAGATATCAACAATAATCCTTTTGATGACCTGCTAATAACATTTATTAAAAATACTTGAAGATAGGGTAGAGGCATATCCGGTTTGGAAGAAAGGTTGAAATATTAAAATCAATTTAGAATTTTTAAAAAATGAAACCTTGGTTCTTCATTTATAAAAATTTGCTTCTGTATTCTTCAATAATAGACCGCAAGAAATAAAAACATTATTTTTTAAGAAGTGTCAGCAGTGTGCTCATTTTTTCTTTCAGTTCTTTTCTGTGTACGATAAAATCGAGAAAGCCGTGTTCCAGTAGAAATTCACTGCGCTGAAAACCGGGTGGAAGGTCCCTTTTAATAGTTTCTTTTATTACACGAGGACCGGCAAACCCTATCAGTGCTCCCGGTTCGCCACAGATGATATCACCCAGCATGGCAAATGAAGCTGTGGTTCCGCCAAAAGTAGGATCTGTACATAGTGAAATGTAAGGCACACCTGCTTCGCTCAATTGAGTTAGTTTACCGGAAGTTTTTGCCAGTTGCATCAAAGAGAATGCGCTTTCCATCATCCTGGCACCACCACTTTTATTGATGATCATGAATGGAATGTGGTGTTTAATGCAATAGTCGCAGGCACGGCTTATCTTTTCGCCCATTACACTGCCCAGGCTACCACCAATGAATTCAAAATCCATACAGGCAACAACAAGATCTTTTTCATTCACTTTGCCATGTGCAACAGTGATAGAATCATGGATATCCGTTTTTTGATAAGTTTCTTCCAGTCTTTTTTTATAAGGTTTCAGATCAACAAAATTGAGGAAATCCTTCGACCTGATATTTGCATAAAGTTCTGTGTAATGATTATTGTCAAATAATATTTCAAAATATTCATCACTACCTATGCGGTGGTGAAATTCACATTTAGAGCAAACAAATTTATTTTCCGAGAGTTCAGAAACCGTGCAGGTATATTTACAATTCGGACATTTGGCCCAAAGGCCTTCCGGAGCATCTTTTTTATCTTTTGTAGAGGTTAAAATACCTTTCTTGATCCTTTTAAACCAGCTGGCTTTTTCCAGATCTGAGGTACTTTCTTCCCCGGCAAGATTGGCATCAAAATCTTCTTCTTGTCTCATAATTTCGTTTATGGCGTTTACTGCGTTTAAGTAGTTTAAGCCATTTGATATCGTTTAAAAGCTACAATAATCATTGAATATAACCTTAAACGATATCAAACGATGTTAAACAATATTTAAACAGTGTTAAACGATTCTGATTTATGCGATCGTAATACTCTGATCCAAATATACATCCTGAATACTATTCAGCAATTCAATGCCGTCTTTCAGTGGTTTCTGGAATGCTTTACGGCCACTGATCAGGCCCATTCCACCTGCACGTTTGTTCACAACAGCAGTTGTTACGGCTTCTGCCAGGTCTGTAGCACCCTTACTTTCTCCACCACTGTTTATCAAACCAACTCGGCCCATGTAGCAATTGGCAACCTGGTACCTGGCAAGATCAATCGGGTGTTCTGAAGTTAATTTATCGTAAACAAGCGGAGATGTTTTACCATGTTTGGTAGCAAGGTATCCGCCGTTGTTGGTAGGTAGTTTTTGTTTGATGATATCGGCCTGGATGGTTACACCGAGATGATTAGCCTGGCCTGTGAAATCTGCTGCTGTACTATAATCAACGCCTTCAATTTTAAACCCATTGTTTCTTACATAGCACCAAAGTACTGTTGCCATTCCCAGTTCATGGGCAAGTTCAAATGCCGCAGCCACTTCCTGTAATTGCCTGGTGCTTTCTGCACTTCCCCAATAAACGGTGGCGCCTACAGAAGTTGCGCCCATATTCCAGGCAGATTTTACCTGTCCGAACATTACCTGGTCAAATTTATTTGGATAGCTCAAAAACTCATTGTGGTTCAGTTTCACCATCATTGGTATGCGGTGTGCATATTTCCTGCTGATAATGCCTAAAACACCAAAAGTTGAACACACAGCATTGCAACCTGCTTCAATAGCCAGTTTTACAATATTTTCCGGGTCAAAATAGATTGGGTTTGGAGCAAAAGATGCTCCTGCACTGTGTTCAATTCCCTGGTCAACCGGTAATATGGAAACATAACCTGATCCGGCCAATCTTCCGTTATTTAATATGCCTTGCAGGCTTTTAAGTGTTTGATTATTACGGTTACTGTTTATCCAGCTTTCTTCTATATGATTGGGTGAGGGGAGGTGGATTTGTTCTTTTGTGATCGTTTTACACTGGTGATTCAGTAAACTGTCGGCATCTTTGCCAAGTAATTCAGTAATTTTTGTTGCAGCCATGTTAGTTGGTTTTTTACAAAAGTAAGAAATTGAAAAAGAAACAATTTGAAATAATTTTATAATTTGAAGATTTGAAAATTTGAAAATGAAATCACCTAATATCCACATCCTCACATTTTCAAATCTCCAAATCTTCAAATTTTCAAATCTTCAATGAGTTCTTTAAAATAATCCGGTACCAACAATAACCTGCTCCCATACCAGCTAAACATTTCTCCGTTTACCAGCCTGATTGTTATACCCGGTAATTCTTTTTGCAACGCATCGATGTGCTTTTGTTTGAAGGGGTAGGGTTCGCTGGATAATAAAATCAATTTGCAGTCTGTGGATTTTATTTGATCAACTGTTATTACAGGGTACCTTAAATGCGACGAAAAAACATTCTTCAGGCAGGCCTTTCCCATCATATTACTAATAAATGTATCGGAACCAATAGTCATATATGGCTCTTTCCATATTAAATATATAGTTGGTATTGAATTGATTACAATATTATTTTGAATATAAATATTAAATTTAGATTTAATTTTATCATTCAATAGTCCAGCAGCTTTTTCCTTTCTGGTGAGCTTCCCGATATCTTCAATCATCTGGTAAGCATCTTCCAGGTTGTTTATATCTGTTACCCAAACCGGGTATAATGTTGCCAGCATTTCAACTTGTTCTTTTACATTTTCTTCCTTATTTGCAATGATAAGGTCGGGTTTTAATGCGTTTACTTTATCTATATCTACTGTTTTTGTGCCACCAATCTTAGGTTTGTTTTTGAACCATTGTTTTGGATGAATACAAAATTTAGTAATGGCAATGGTTTCTTCTTCAAGCGAAAGTGAATATAAGAGTTCAGTCTGGGATGGAACC
Organism: Ferruginibacter sp.; assembly: GCA_018057635.1. The sequence goes on from JAGPDJ010000184.1 coordinate 3,271, forward strand.
AATGAAATGATCCTTTTGGGTGGAACCTTTAATTGATCTGCTGATGTAAGTATCATCACATAAAAATAGGAAATACCAAAAACAAAAAAGCCTCCACAGTAATTCGTCATCGCAAATAACTGTGGAAGCCAATTTCTTAACCAACTGTTTCTTTGGGTTGGTCTTTCAGGACGGATTTTACTATTATAGTAAAAATAAGTTTATCCTGGTTTCAGTTTGTCGCTCGTTTTTCGCCATCATCGCCTGTTACAGCATAGGCTTTAGGATATTGGATACTTGTTGGTTTTTGGCCATCATCGCTTTTTAAAGCATAGGCCGGATATTGGTTTTCTTTGGTCTTTCGTTGCTATCATCGCTTTTTACAGCTTAAGCAGGATATTGGTTTCGGTTTTCATAGCCGGATCTTCAGTTTTCAATTGGATATTTCAGATCTTAAAGCGTATGTTCAATTTAAAAAGTAGAAGTTGACTGATATTGGATTCGGTTTTTTTCTCTTTCGAGTTTCGGATATTGGATAAACTTTGTTGGTTTGTTCTGGATCTTTGGATAATGATTGATATTTAATTCCTATCAATCAACTTCTGATACAAAGATGCGACAGTTTATTATGGTATACAAGAGCGATATTGCTCTATTTTACAGCTGTTGTAAATACGCCTGCTATCGTAAATAGGCTGATTATACAGGGTATGCATACGTATAAAGTAATCGTAAATTTACTCAAATTCAGTTTTCGCAATTTCATTCAATAATGCGGGCTATAGTATTACAAACCTTTACTGGTAAGCATTTCAGCACGTTAGTAAATTACCTTGTCTTGTTGATAGGTTTCAGAGTAAGCAAATGAGATATGTGAAATAAATTATATGTTTTACTTTTTTTGAAAACACGTTTTAAACAAACTTCCTGTATTTATTTATACTCTTTTTATCATTTTTTTTCAAAAGAATGAGATTCATTAGATAAGCTTAATTCATCATTATATAATTATGCTCATAATAAATGAAAACCCTGGTAATAAAATTTTTATAAATGCCGGCTTATTAATCTTTCCAGGGTAACAAAAATCCAGGATTACAGGTGATTTACCTGCAAAAAAAACTTCCACTATTTTTTTGAATAATCAAAAGATAGTGGAAGTAAGCATTTTTTTAACCAACTTTTTGCATTGTTGGTTTTTCAGGAACAGGTCTTACTCTTTAGGGGTTACTTATATATAAGCAACAAATAAGTTATCCTGGTTTCAGTTCGGTCTTTCGCCATCGTCGCTGTGTTTGGCAGCATAGGCTTTTTGGATAATGGATTCAATTCGTTTTCTTAGGACTCGGGTTTTTTGGTTCTTCTTTGCTATCATCGCCTTTTACAGCATAAGCAGGATATTGGTCTTAGTTTTGCCATCATCGCTTTTTAAAGCATAGGCTGGATATTGGTTTTGGTTTTCACAGTTGGATCTTTCGGTTTTCTATTGGATATTCAGATCAGCTGTTATATTCTTTTAAAAAAATTAGAAGTTGACTGATATTGGATTTAAGCTTTTCACCTTGCGGTTTGTTGGATATTTGAAAAAACTTGTCGGTTTATCTGGATCTTTGGATAATGATTGATAATTAACTTCTATCAATCAACTTCTGACACAAAGATGCGGCGCTTTTAGTTCGTATACAAGAGCATTACTGCTCTATTTTCGTCTTGTTGTAATTACATCAGTAGTCGTATATAAACTTCAGGAAAGAGGGGATAGTTACGGTAGAAATGGTACGTAGAATTACTATTTTAAAGCTAATTTGAAAATTTGAAAATGTGCAAATGTGAAAACGTGATGGATGTGCAAATGTGATGATGTGCAAATGTGAAACCCTTTCTAACTGATCTCTGACCAGTGTTCATCAATCACTTACCTGTATCGCTTGTATCAAAATGTATTACTTTTTCAATAATCAATATATAGTAATGAGGCAATGTGCACGGAACCAATAATGCGTGAAAGATTACAAAATTGTTCCAGCGGAACAATTTATGGGTAACTTAAACTGCAATTTAACGCTCGTTCCGTAGGAACGGCTCACGTAATTATCTTTCTTAACTGTCTAACACTGGTCTCTAACCACTCACCATACGTTACTTACCAGTATCGCTTGTATCAAAATTGAACCAGATTTGATTTATATCAAGCATAAAAAAAACTTCCACAATATTGTGCGTTAGGCAACAGTTGTGGAAGTTTAATGATGTGGCCAACAATACGTTTGTTGGTTTGTCAGGATCATATTTACTTTCTGAGGGGGCCTCTTTATAGTAAAATAAGTTTATCCTGGTCTCAGTTTGGTTTTTCGCCATCATCGCTGTGGTTGGCAGCATAGGCTTTTTGGATAT
>JAGPDJ010000185.1 GCA_018057635.1 Ferruginibacter sp.
ATAGCTTTGAAATGGAACAGCTTATAACAGGCTCATTTGACCCCAATGATAAAAATTGCCTGGAAGGAGATAAGATTGACATTACCAGGGTGGGAGATTATGTACATTACCTGGTACGGTTTCAAAATACCGGGACAGATGTTGCAGAGAATGTTGTTATAACAGATATACTGGAAAATAATTTCAACTGGAATAGCCTGGTGATATATCAAAGCAGCCATCCTTATAAATTAAAGCAAAGTTCCGGCAATAAGCTCGAGTTTATTTTCGAGGGTATAAACCTGCCTGCTGTAACTGTTGATGAACCGGGAAGCCATGGCTTTATAGCGTTTAAGGTTAGAACCGCAGCTACACTGGTACTGGGAGATTCTGTAAGGAACAGTGCGGCCATTTACTTTGATTTCAATTTACCGGTTATCACAAACACAACGAGGTCTGTTATAGATAGTGTGAAAATTATTCCGGTTGGTATTGAATATTTTAAAGGCGTTAAACAATCAGGTAAAAATCTGCTTAACTGGAAAGTGAATTGCACCAGTTTACAGGTAAAATTTAACATTGAAAGAAGTACAGGCGGAAGAAATTTCACCAGCCTGCAAAGCATAACAGCCAGCAATACACGCTGCCTGCAACCATTTGATTTCTCAGATAACAATCCTGCATCGGGCATGAATTATTATCGCATTAAAATGACTGATATAGACGGTAAAGTAACTTACAGTTCTGTGATCGCCCTGCTAAATAAAAAATCCGGTTTTGAAATTGTGAATCTCACCCCCAATCCTGTTACCAATGAAAATGCATTGCTTAATATTACTTCTGCTGAGAAGCAAACAGTGAATATTTTAGTAACAGATGCTTCAGGCAAAATAGTACACTCAACCTATCAACCTGTTATTGCAGGTTTTACCCAGGTGAAACTAAATTTCAATAACCTAGCTACTGGCGTATACACGATTGCTGTTTATACAAATGAGGGAGAAAGAAAGACTGTGCAGTTTATCAAAAAATAGTGTTTAACCGGGGAGGCGCAGAGGCGCAGCGTTTAACAAGCGATAAAATGTAATAGTATTCTCTGAGTCTCCGCGCCTCTGCGGTAAAAATTAAAGAAATTACTTTGCAAATAAGGGTATTTAAATATTTATCTCCCATCAGCATTTACGGGCTGGCAATTCTTGCATTTACTTATACAGGTTTTTATACCTGGCTACCCATGGTCTATGCCTGGGTGTTATTGCCTGTTACCGAACTTTTTTTAAAACCTGATGAGCACAATTTGGAAGCGGCAGAAGAGGAATTGGCTAAAAAGAACAGGTTGTATGTTTATATGCTGTATATCATTTTTCATTTTCTGCCATGGGGCCAAAGACGGCGAGCCATAACAGGTGCTGTTTTTTTAAACGGATGGAGATTTTCATGAAGTAAATTTAAGGTAGAACCGGGGTTAGACTTCATAGCTGTTGAAATGTTTAATGGCAGTAAGAAATATATCGCGATCAGGAAGCCGGTTTAACACCGGTTTTTACTGTATATTATATAATCGCTATGTATAGTTATTACTGAATTTAAGTTGTAGATTTATAGAGCCAAAGAGCCAGAATAATCCGTATTAATAACTGCTAAAAGTTTGTTTATGAAACAATTTATATCATTGCTTTTTGTATTGTTTGTAATTGGTGCTAAGGCACAAATTGTGAATATACCGGATGCGAATTTCAAACAGGCATTAGTAACTTATTCAGATCTGTTTGGAAGAACGATTGACACCAATAATGATGGTGAAATTCAGTATAGTGAGGCATTGTTTTTTAGTCAGATTAACGGAGGATATAGTCTGACAATTAACAATAAGAATATCACCGACCTTACTGGTATAAAGGCTTTCAGTTCACTGAATTATTTAAATTGTGGCTATAATCAATTGAACAGTTTAGACATCAGTAATATGCCGATTGAGAGTTTATCATGCATCAATAATAACCTTTCATTTGTTAACCTGGCTGGTTGCGGAAATTTAAGATTTGCTTCAATTGACCATAACCAGCTAAATTCCATTAATCTCACGGGCTTAAATAGTCTGACACAGCTTGGTGTTTCTTATAATAATTTTACTTCACTTGATGTGAGTAATGCCCATGGACTTAAAACATTGTATTGTGAGCATAATCAATTAACATCACTTGACCTTAGCCAAAATTCAATCAGGTACTTATACTGTGCCAATAATCAACTTACTTCTCTGAACGTAAAGAATAACCAGGCATTTGAATATACAACCAGTTTTCCACCTTTGTATGCTTCAGGTAATCCCGCACTTCAATATGTATGTGCTGATACTGCTGAAATTTTATTCTTATTGAATTATTTTGTTCAAAACGGAATGAACAATGTGCAGGTAGATGCCAACTGCAGCTTTTCAACAAGCGGAGGTTATGGAACAGTGAATGGAGTAGCTAAGGTGGACCTGGATAACAACGGCTGCAATTTAGCTGATAACGGGAAAGTGATGCTACCATTAAAACTGATCAATGATAATGATACATCACAAAACTTTTTTTTGAAAGCCGATTCTTCCGGAGAATATTCTGTTCATACATATGCAGGAAATTATTCATTAACAACACTTAATCAAATACCATATTATAATATCAGCCCGGATACCATACATTTTACAACAACAGCCGGAACAACCCAAAATCTTAATTTTTGTATTACTCCGGATGGTGTACATAATGACCTTGATGTGATCTTCAATTATATTGTTGCATTTGTAAATGATACAACCCGTATGAGGATCATTTTCAGGAATAAAGGAACGCAGGCATTATCCGGCAATCTGCAGCTTGGTTATGATGACAATAAACTGGATTTTGTGTCTGCAGCCATACCAGTCAGCAGCCAATCTACAGGTAATTTAACCTGGGAATTTACAAACCTGCAACCATTTGAAACAAGGGTAATTGAGTATGTTTACATGAAAATATTATCTGCTCCAATAAATAATATGGGTGATACACTTTCTTTTGTTGCAAGCATAGATTTTCCCGGTATAGATGAAACTCCGTCAGATAATATTTATTTGTATAAGGCAGTAATATCTCCAAATGTGCTTCCCATTACCATGGAGTATTTAAAAGGAACCAGTCGTTCCGGAAAACACTACCTCAACTGGAAAGCAACCTGTACAAGTTCTCATGCAGAATTTGTAATTGAAAGTAGTTCAGATGGCAGAACTTTTACTGCAATTGGAAATACAAGTGGAGATTATCTACGGTGCCGGCAACCATTCTACTTTACAGATAACAATCCATTAAACGGAGTAAATTTTTACCGTATAAAAATGATAGATATAGATGGCAAAACATCAAACAGTACAACTATCGCCCTGCTAAATAAAAAATCCGGTTTTGAAATTGTGAATCTCACCCCCAATCCTGTTACCAATGAAAATGCATTGCTTAATATTACTTCTGCTGAAAAGCAAACAGTGAATATTTTAGTAACAGATGCTTCAGGCAAAATAGTACACTCAACCTATCAACCTGTTATTGCAGGTTTTACCCAGGTGAAACTAAATTTCAATAACCTAGCTACTGGCGTATACACAATTGCTGTTTATACAAATGAGGGAGAAAGAAAGACTGTGCAGTTTATCAAAAAATAGTGTTTAACCGCAGAGACGCAGAGACGCGGTGTTCACAATGAATATAAAATTATGAATGTAAACGCTGCGTCTCTGCGCCTCCGCGGTATTTTTTTTCACCACAAATCACTAAGGCGGAAAGCAGTACAAAGGGCATTCATTCCAAAAACCTTGCGTCTTTGCCCCTTTGCGGCTTTGCGTGAAACAAAAGAGAAAAGATTGCCATATACAGGCTCAAACCTGATACAATAGAAAATATTTTTTTATATTTTTCTGCGTCTCCCCACCTCTGCAGTATTCCCAGGAAATATTATCTTTGTTTTCCCCGCACCTCAGCGCCGCTGCGGTAAAAAAAATAAAAAAGAAAATACTTTGCAAATACGGGTATTTAAATATTTATCTCCCATCAGCATTTACGGGCTGGCAATTCTTGCATTTACTTATACAGGTTTTTATACCTGGCTTCCCATGATATATGCCTGGGTGTTATTGCCCCTGACCGAACTTTTTTTAAAACCTGATGAGCACAACATGGAAGCGGCAGAAGAGGAATTGGCCAAAAAGAACAGGTTGTATGATTACATGCTATATATCATTGTGCCTTTTCAGTATGTCGCTTTGTTTTATTTTTTAATTTCAATGGGGCAGGCAGAACTAACAGTGTGGGATAAAGCGGGCAGGATACTCAGCATGGGATTGTTGTGTGGTACATTTGGCATCAACGTGGCACATGAACTCGGGCACCGGGTTAATAAGTTTGAACAGTTCCTGGCAAAAGCACTATTGGCAACATCGCTCTATATTCATTTCTTTATAGAGCACAATAAGGGCCATCATAAAAATGTGGCCACACCCGAAGATCCCAGTTCTGCCAGGTACAATGAACCGGTGTATACTTTTTATTTCCGCACCATTATTTTCTCTTACCTCTCTGCCTGGAAAATTGCCAATGATGATTGCCGTAAAAAAGGGAAAAGCATTTTTAGTTTACACAATGAAATGGTACAGGCACATATCGTTCAAATGATCCTGGTTGCTGTTATTTATTTTTTTGCAGGTTGGCTGATATGTTTGTATTTTATTGCTGCGGCATTTATTGGCATTGCATTGCTGGAAACGGTTAATTACATTGAGCATTATGGCCTCCAAAGAAAACAAACAGGAGCAGGGAATTACGAAAGAACCTTGCCTCATCACAGCTGGAACAGCAACCACATATTGGGAAGGATCATGTTGTTTGAACTGAGCCGGCACAGCGACCATCATTACATGGCCAGCAGGAAATACCAGGTTCTGCGTCATCACGAAAATGCCCCGCAATTACCCACCGGCTACCCGGGCAGCATGATACTTGCCATGATTCCACCGGCATGGTTTTTTGTAATGAACAGGAAAATAAAAGCAGAAAATGGAAAGCGTTTTGAAACCTCACCCCAACACTCTCCCCCGAAATAATCGGGGTCTTCGACAAAGGAGAGGGAGTAAGATTGGGTAAGTTTCGTGACCCCCGTATTTAAAACAATTCGTGTAATTCGTGGTTGTAATTCGTGTTATATGTATTTAAAATAATTCGTGTAATCTTATTCCCCCTTTTCAATCTTCGCTCCCCCAAAATAATGCTGTATTGCATTTGGAAGATGTATTCCATCCTCAGCCTGGTTGTTTTCCAGTAATGCCGCCATGATCCTTGGCAGGGCAAGTGAAGAACCATTCAGGGAATGCAGCAGTTGTGTTTTACCTGATTCGTCTTTGTAACGGATCTTCATCCGGTTGGTCTGGAAACTTTCAAAATTGCTGACAGAACTTACTTCCAGCCATTTTTGCTGGGCTGCACTGAATACTTCAAAATCGTAGGTAAGTGCAGAAGTAAAGCTCATATCGCCACCGCATAAACGCAGTATCCGGTAAGGTAATTCCAGGAACTGTAACAGGCGTTCCACATGGTGAACCATTTCTTCCAGGGTATCATAGCTGTTTTGCGGGTGAACCAATTGTATGA
>JAGPDJ010000186.1 GCA_018057635.1 Ferruginibacter sp.
ATAATAAAGTAACCGGCGTTAGAACAGATCATGGAACAGCAGATCATGATATAGTGATCAGTAACATGGATGTGTACAACAGCTATCAAAAGCTGATGCCCGGGGTTAAAAAACCATTAAATAGCCTCAACCAGCCAAAATCAAGTTCAGGAATCATCTTTTACTGGGGAATTAAGAAGGAGTTCAGCCAACTGGGGCTTCATAATATCCTGTTCAGTGAAAATTATGAGGAAGAATTTGATAGCATTTTCTCCAAAAAAACGATCTACCACGATCCTACCATATATATTAATATAACCAGTAAACATACTCCTACCGATGCTCCATCCGGCTGCGAGAACTGGTTCTCTTTTATAAATGTGCCCAATAATTCGGGCCAGGATTGGGATAAACTGGTTGCCGAAGCCCGCGAACACATGATCAAAAAAATAAACCGGGTATTGAAAACTGACATTAGCCCGCTGATAGAAGCTGAAATAGTTTTTGATCCCCGTGTTATTGAAAAGCGGACATCCAGTGCATTTGGAGCCATCTATGGCAACAGCTCCAATAATAAATACGCTGCCTTTTTGCGGCACGCCAATTTTTCTAAACAAATAAAAGGGCTTTATTTCTGTGGTGGCAGTGTACATCCCGGGCCGAGCATACCACTTTGCCTGTTATCTGCAAAGATTACAACGGGGTTGATAAAATAGATACGCGGATGATAAGGATGAGGCGGATTTTTTGGTTATTGGTTAACTTGTTTATTGGTTTATTGGTTTAACTGTTTGTTATTATTTGTATATCCGTGTTAATTGGCACAACTGATTACATTTATTTTTTATCATTACCGCAGTGTTTACATTCAGATGTTGCACTTCAACACATTTTCCACATTTTTTACAACCTCCACATTTCCCACATTTTCCACATTGTCCACATTTTTCACATTATTCACAATCTCCACATTTTCAAATCTTCAAATCTTCAAATTACCAAATTTTCAAATTACCATTGTTCAACACCCATAATTAGTTTAGCTTTGCGCCCGGTTAAAGAGCCGCCTGAACTGTATCAATAATTTGAATTATTAATATTTTCCAGATCCGTGATTGGCGGTGCTAAAAAACATGACAAATTCGGCCATAATAGAAATAGATAACTTACAAAAAACCTTTAAGAATGCCTCCGAACCAGCAGTGGACGGCATCTCTTTTTCTATTTACCGAAATGAAATCTTTGGTTTGCTTGGGCCGAACGGTGCAGGTAAAACAACCACCATTTCAATTTTGTGCGGACTTTTCCCGCCTACGGGTGGAACAGTTAAAATAGATGGCAAAGACCTGCAGCAAAACCTTGCTTCCATTAAAAAGATCGTTGGCATTGTACCACAGGATATTGCGCTCTATCCTACACTAACAGCCCGGGAAAACCTTGATTTTTATGGTCATATGTATGGATTATCCGGTAGCGACCTGAAAGACCGTATAGAAACCTGGTTGAAGCGACTGGGCTTATCTGAAGCTGCCAACAGGCAGGTTTCCACTTATTCTGGCGGAATGAAAAGAAGGGTAAACCTGATTGCGGGTATCTTACACAGCCCAAAAATACTTTTCCTTGATGAACCAACGGTGGGTGTAGATGTTCAATCAAGAAATGTGATCATTGATCACCTGAAAAAGATCAATGAAGCCGGAACAACCATCATTTATACTTCCCATCACATGGAAGAAGCGGAAAATTTCTGTAACAGGGTGTCAATCATTGACCATGGTAGAATATTAATCCAGGGTACACCGGCCGAATTAATTGAAAGCACAGCCGGTGCCGATAACCTGGAGAAAGTGTTTTTACAGCTTACCAAACGTAAATTACGGGATTGATGATCAGCAAACTTATAGCAACCATAAAAAAGGAAACCCTCCTCTTATTGAGGGATAAAGTTGGGCTGTCTATACTTTTCCTGATGCCCATGATCCTCATTTTTGTAATGACGCTGATACAGGATGCGGCTTTTAAAACCATCAATGAAAAAGGAATACCCATCATATTTGTAAACAATGACAAAGATTCCCTGGGCATTTTAATAGAACAAGGGCTCCGCAACAACGACCTCTGCAGCTTCCATGACTCTATTGACGGAAAACCGGCAACGGCTGAATCGGCACACAAAGCAGTCTCTGAAGGGAAATTCCTGGTTGGTATTGTAATTCCGAAAGGAGCCACGAACGCCATCCGCAAAAATGTAACTGAACTGGTGGATGAAACCATGAACACCGATTCCCTTGTTTTGAACAGCAACTCTACCACCGATTCTGTTGAAATAACACTGATGATAGACCCGGTTGCCAAAAAATCATTCCTGATTTCTGTTACCAGCAACCTGCATGAATTTATATCGGAGGTGAAAACCAAGATCATGTTCCAGACCTTTTCCGACCAGATTGCAGAAGTAATACCCGGAAAACCTGCAACCCCAAAAAGTGCATACCAGAAAACGCAGATCATAAAATACAAGGAAATTTATGCATCCGGCAGCAAGGAAAAAATTGTTCCAAATGCTGTTCAGCACAATGTTCCGGCATGGACCATTTTTGCCATGTTCTTTATAGCTATCCCACTTTCCAGCAGCATCATGAAAGAAAAGAATGAAGGTTCTGTTTTCCGGTTACATACCATGCCAACACCTTACCTGCTGCTTGTAAACGGAAAAATTGTGGTGTATGTGATCGTATGCCTGATACAGTTTTTGCTCATGCTTTCTGTAGGATTAGTATTTTTACCAATGCTGGGACTTCCAAAGCTGGTATTGGGAAGCAGTTTTGCGGGTATATTTATATTAACACTGGCTACTTCTTTTGCTGCAACAGGATATGGTGTAATGGTAGGAACACTGGCAACAACAGAACACCAGGCCGCTATCATGGGTTCACTTTCCATACTGCTTTTATCGGCATTGGGAGGAATTTGGGTGCCCAGTTATGTAATGCCGGAAGTAATGCGTAATATCAGCACCTGGTCGCCGTTGAACTGGTCGTTGTCGGGTTTTTATAAACTATTTTTGCGTGGTGCCGGTATTGCTGATGTGCTGGGTGACTCATTGAAACTAATCGCCTTTTTCATTGGCACCATGGCAATAGCTTATATTGCCAACAGGGAAAAACGAACTATTTAATTATGGATTCAGATATTATCATCGGGGAATTGAAAAAATATATTGAAAGCAATATACTGTGCGGTGATGTAACAATAGACGCTGACAGCAACCTGCAACAGGCCGGAATTGATTCCTTTTCAACAGTTGAAATAATACTTTTTATTGAACGCAGGTTTGGTGTAATGATTCCCGATGAAAAACTGGTGCCCGATAATTTCCGTACACTGAAAGCACTCTCCCTGATTGTAAAGGAAATGCTTAACTGAAAAGGAAACAATCCCTGCACTACATCAGGTATCCATTACCGGTATTAAAACAATTTGCAGCATGACCGCATTTGACAAAACTGCCCTTCCAAAAAAAGTTCGTTTAAGCGGCGCCGATTGTTTTCACCTGGTACTTGATAAACATGCTAAAAAACATGGTGCCGGGGGAAATGTGATGCGTAAGATATTTTATTTCAGCAAGCCCATTTCATTTAACAAGATAGAAGGCATTTTAAAAAGCTCTCCGGTTATTTACTGGTTGTGTAATATTGAACTGGTACCCGGTTCGCTGCTCAGGATACCATACTGGAAATATTCCGACAAGAACCGCCACATCATCATAAACGAAGCACATGTTTCTATTGAGAACGAAATACCATCCGGCATATTAAACCGCGATATCAGTATTGATTCCAACAGGTTCATTGAAGCCGACCTGGTTTGTTATCCTTCCGGTGCCTGTGCATTTATTCTATCATGGAATCATATACTGTTAGATGCCAAAGGCACCACGCTGCTATTTGACCACCTGAACCAGCTAACGGAAAATAAACAAACTGGTTTTGATAACTTTTTTCCTTTAAAAGAAAAAAGACCGGATGTGGCCAGGTATATCCGGAACATGTATAAGGTAAAAGCCTTTATACAAAAATCTTCCAGGGCTCCGGTTAGTTCAATAGCCGCAAAAAAATGCAGAAGCAGTGAAGGCATAACCCGTTACAAATCGATTCATTTCAACAGCTCAGAAACCGGCAAAATAAATAGCAATGCTTTTAAAACAGGTTCCAGGTTTGGCCCTACCCTATTTTTTATTGCATGCTGTTCGCAGGTTATATATAAACACAACAGGCAACACAATAAGCAAGGTGATATCTGGCTGCCGGTTCCTTATGATGGAAGGCTGAAAGGCGGGGTTGGCCCGCTAATATCAAATTGTGTGTCATTTTTATTTTACCGCCTTGGAGAAAGTGACCTTAAAGATATGACGGTAACGGTTAAATGCCTTTCTGCACAAATGACCGCACAAATAAAAGACAGGATGCCGCAACGGTACAGTATGTTTCTTAATATGATGAGGCATATCCCGTTATGGCTTTATTATTTTATCATCAGCCGCACCGGAGAAGGAACATTTGCCAGTTTCCTTTATACATCAACAGGCGATAATTTTAACCAGTTAAAATCATTATTCGGAGAACCGCTCGCCGACCTGGCCCTGATACCAGCCCTTACTTTTCCACCCGGTTTTACCTTTGTTTTCCTGAAACACGATGATGAATTAAATGTAGATATTGCTTACTCACCTGATGTGATAAGCGAGAATGACCTACTTTTAATTGAACAAAACCTCAGCAGGTTTCTTTTAGCAGATTATTGATGGATAATATATTTCATACGGATGTGTTGATAATTGGCGGAGGCGCAGCTGGTGTTGCAGCAGCAGTTGCTGCATCCCGCAGCGGCTTAAATGTTTCCCTGCTGGAGCGGAATGCCTATTTAGGTGGAAAAGCCACGGCTGCTGAAGTTGGAACAGTTTGTGGATTATATGAACATAACATCGCCGGTAAAACGGTATATGCCGTAAAGGGATTCGCAAAAGAATTTGCAGAAATATTGCAAAAAAAATCCGGCACAGTGCCATTATACAATAACGAAGGGCTTCATTATCTTCCATACAATACAGATGCATTCAAAGATATATGCACCCGGATGCTTTCTGAAAATAAAGTACATGTGCTGCTTAATGCTGAATTAAGTCATGTTGTTTTAAACAATAACCAAATTGAATCGGTTTCTGTTACAGGCAACAAAACTGTTATGTATGTAAAAGTAAAAGCTGTTATTGACTGTTCCGGAGATGCAGCCATCAGCCGTTCTGCTAATCTTACAACATTAAAAAGCGATACATACCAGGCTGCTGCCCAGGTATTTTACCTGCAAAATATTGCAGAAGACAATGAGCAAAGGCTCGGAATGATCCTGATGAAAACATTACGGAAAGCAATAGACGAAAATAAATTACCAGGTTATTCAGACAGGGTATATGTTGTACCCGGTTCATTAAAGAATAATTGTGCAGGCCTGAAAGCGGGAATACCGCTTGATGTAACTGATGAACCCGGAAACATGGATGCATTGAGAGCATGTGCTGTTGGTTTTATAAATGAACTCATCGGGTTCCTGGTAAAAGAAGTGCCTGCATTCAGGAATGCTTCTTTGCTGCGTATAGCGCC
>JAGPDJ010000187.1:0-1627 GCA_018057635.1 Ferruginibacter sp.
ATTTTATTACTGGTTACATAACTCTGTAACCACACAATACCTGGTCCCAATTCTTTTATTACAGTACATGATTTTTGAGAGATTCCTTTAAGATCAGCAGGCGTGAATTGCCCTGCGCCTGGTATGTCACGTTCAATTAAAAAAGTTTTTAACGAAGGTTGTTGGTTTGGCATTGTGTTGCTGCTCTGAGCATTTGTATAGCTTGCTGAAAATAATATGAATGCCACTAACAACAGGCATGTTGGAAAAACTTGTTTCATACAATAAAAATTTGATTGATTAATAATGAACCAAAGATAACAGCAGCCGGCAGCAACAGGGTATAACATTTCATTCAGGAAATGGTAAATTTCATGCTGATTTTAAATACTACACTAATTCCTGGTAAGAAAGTGGAAGCAAGCCGAATTTTCTTTTAAAACATTTTGTGAAGTAGGAGGGACTGCTGAATCCTGTTTCAAACGATACTTCCGAAATATTGTATTTCATTTTACGAAGCAGTTCCTTTGCTTTTTTTAGCCTGAATTCATTTAATAAATCATTGGGAGAATAACCAGTGAGTGCTGTAACCCTGCGGTAGAGTTGCGATTTACTCATCACTAATGCTTGTGCATACTTGTCTGAATTAAAATCGTTGTGGGTATAATTTTTTTCAAGCACATCAAATAATGAAGTAAGAAACTGTTCGTCGGGTATGGTAAGTGCAAACAGCTGTGCTTTACTTTTATCCTGCATATCTTTAGCTATGAGTTCTTTTACGCCGGGCGTAATTACAATAGCTTCTTTTCTTTTCATGATGCCCAGCCAGTTCAGCAATTGCAGTGTATCGCCAAACAACTCATCAGTTTTTGCCACAGGTTCACCTGCATGAATACGTACAGAAAAATATTCCTCGGGCATTCCTTTCAATTGCTCCTGGATAGCAAGGGCACAACTCACTGCTTTTTCTGCTGTCATGAATGATCCTATAATTTCCTGGCCATAATGCAAGGCTTCTTTACCGGCATGCTTTTTTATTTCATCTCTTATGATGGTATTCAGTTTTTCTACTTTTTTAACAGCATCCGATAAACCCATTTGATGATGCAATAAAATTGAATCGGGTGTATAAACAGCCATGATGATGCGATATGATGAATCATCCAGCATCAGCAATCCGGTTTCTGTAAACTGACCGCTTTCCGGATCAGTAATACGCCCGAGAAAGGATTCTACGAAGTCATTCTGTACTTCAATGATTTTATGTGGTACCAGCCCATGCGACCTGTTGTGAAGTTCATAAACAGATTCCTTGCTGGGAGCATCAATTAAACAAAATACATGCCCGCGGATCTCATCAATCCAATAAGTTAGGCACTTGCAGTTGTGATCTTTTTCAAGATACACATCCCTGCTATGTGCGTTTGCAACATCCTTTGCATTTACACCGGGAACAATATGGAGATCCATGTATATGGGCATACAAAAAGTAGAAAAGGAAAAAAAGTTGTTGAAGCAAATATAATCCTTTGCTTTTTTGTTATCCAAAAAATAGTAATTGTAATAATGCAGGTCTGCCCGCCTGTTGCCGCCTGTTTATTTCTCTGCTAACTGTGTACCCTAACCGAACAAATACCAGGACAGACAA
>JAGPDJ010000187.1:1727-5624 GCA_018057635.1 Ferruginibacter sp.
CCTTCCCGGCAACTTTTTTCTTTTATGCCCCGAACGAGGCTCCCCAATAGCATTGTGTAATGTAAATTCTTATTTTCATTGAACCTTTGCTTCATTTAACTGTTTAATAACCGCTGTTAATTATTAAAATAATAAAAATGAACCGTCTTTTATTCCTATGCTTCGCATTGTGTGTTTCCCAGGTATCCTTTGCTCAAAAAACAGGGAGCATTACAGGCTTTGTGGTTGATAAATTAACTCTGCAACCGCTGGAAGCTTCAACCATAAAATTAGATGGCACTGTTAAGGCAACGGCTGCAGATAGTTTGGGCAAATTCAGGATCACAAACGTACCTGTAAATAGTTACAACCTGGAGATCAGCAAAACAGGCTACAAAACGGCTATTCTTTATAATATTGTTATTACCAGTGGAAATGAAAACAGCTATTCCGTAGAACTGGAAAGACAGGTTAGTTCTTTATCGGAAGTGGTGGTAAAAGCAAACAAAAGAACAGTAAGGGCCGCTACTTTAGAAACACCCCTGAGTGTGCAACGATTAACAAGCGAAGAGATCAAAAGCAATCCCGGCGGCAATTTCGATATCAGCAAAGTAATTCAAACCCTGCCCGGCGTTGGCGGCGGACAACAAGGCGGCAGTTTCCGGAACGATATTATTATCAGGGGCGGAGCTCCCAATGAAAATGTATTTTACCTGGATGGTATTGAAGTGCCGGTGATCAATCACTTTCAAACACAGGGCAGCAGCGGTGGGCCGCAGGGAATTTTAAACGTAAGCTTTATTGAAGATGTAAAACTGAGTTCTTCGGCTTTTGATGCCCGTTATGATAACGCTTTGAGTTCTGTTTTTCAGTTCAAACAAAAGAATGGTAACCCCAATCAATTCCAGGGCAATGTAAGGCTGAGTGCTACAGATGCAGCATTAACACTGGAAGGCCCGTTATCTAAAAATAAGAAAACAACTTTCCTGGCATCGGCACGTCGTTCTTACCTGCAGTTGTTATTCAAGTCATTTGATATACCGATACGTCCCAATTACTGGGATTTCCAGGCAAAGGTCACCCACCAGTTCAACAAGAAAACAACACTCACCATATTGGGTATAGGTGCCATTGATGAATTCCGTTTTGAAGCGCCGAAAGAAGCAACTCCGGAAAAATTATATACCATCAACTCTAATGTGCTGGTAAACCAGTGGAACTATACGATTGGGGCATCGTTAAAAAGAAACATACCCAATGGTTACTGGAACCTGGCACTGAGCCGTAATTATTTTAACAATGATATTGAAAAGCATGAAGACAATCAGAATCCAACTGCGGCCAATAAAACGCTGGATATTGTAAGTGCCGAAGCAGAAACGAAATTACGCTTTGATGTAAATAAAAATATTGATGGATGGAAGATTGCTTATGGCGCTTCCACGCAACTGGCAGATTATACCAACAACACATTCAGTGTGATAAGAAAAGAGGTCCGTGATGCTTCCGGTAACCTGGTACAACCGGCCGTGATCGTTAACTTCAACAGTCCGCTGAATGCATTTTTTAAACTGGGCGCATTTATACAGGCTGGCAAACGCTTTGCCGCAAACCGTATCGGCATCAGCGCCGGCATACGTACCGACATGAACACTTTTACTACAAATGGTATGAATGGTTTACAAACCTTATCGCCACGCATTTCTGTTAGCTATGTACTGGCAGACAAATGGACCTGGAATTCATCTGCAGGCATCTACTATAAAATACCGCCGTATACCATTCTTGGTTTTGCAGAAAACAATAATGTGCTGGTAAATAAAAATGCCAGGTACCAGCGCAGCAATCACTACACAACAGGATTTGAATACCTGCCCAATGACGGATTGCGTTTTACGGTTGAAGGTTTTTACAAGCAATACAGCCATGTGCCGGTATCAGTCAGGAACGGCATTTCATTGGCAAACCTTGGTACCGATTTCACCCTGCTTGGCAACGAAGCAATTACTACTAACGGTAAAGGTAAAGCGTACGGTGTTGAGTTTTTTGCACAAAAGAAACTCACAAAGAATTTCTTTGGCATTTTGTCTTATACTTTTTACAGGAGTTTATATTCCGGCAGCAACGGAAAATATATTGCCAGCAGCTGGGATAACCGGCATTTACTCAGCGTTACCTGGGGTTATAAATTTCCACGTAACTGGGAGCTTGGTTTAAAATTCCGTTACCAGGGCGGCGCACGATATACACCGTTTGATGAAACATTATCGAGACTCAATTATTTATCACAGGGAGTTGGTACGTTGAACTATGCACAACTGAACAGCAATCGCCTTTCCGGTTTTAACAGCAGTGATGTGCGTATAGATAAAAAATGGAATTTAAAGAAAGTAACGATCGATTTGTTTTTGGATGTAACCAACTGGTATGTGGCAAAAAATCCTGCTATTCCTGAATATACTTTTAAAAGAAATGCTGATAATACCGCTTTTGAAACTACAGATGGTTTACCGGTTAAAGCTGATGGCAGCAATGCCATTCCAACGAGTGTAAAAAATGATGATCCGTTTGTTACGCCAACATTGGGAGTTATTATTGAGTTTTAAGAGATAATGTGCCTTGCTGCTACGAGAGTTTACAGTTTTTTTGAAAGGTGTAAACTCTTGCCCCGGTCTGGTGTTATCACCAACCGGTTCCACATTCCTCATAAAATGGTCAAGTGGTTAATAATATAATTGTGTGACCCCATACATCAGCGCTTTATTACTTACATTTTCATCCATTTTACCCGATAAGTTAATACATTCGTGTATTATAATAACCTCATGATAAAATATACCTTTCTGTTCCTTTTAGTGTTTTCAATTGTTTCTTGTAAAAAAGAATCAACAACACCTGCTCCCATTGTAATTGTAACTGCTGCCGAATTCAGCCTGGTTGATGGCTCCGGAAACTGTTATGCACCCGTTGTACAGGGGTCTTATGTGGCGGGAACGGCGTTAAATACTGTAAACCAGGTTAACATTCAGGTGAACGTTACCAAAACCGGTACGTATTCAATATCAACCAGTTTTGTAAACGGTTATAGGTTTACCGCTTCCGGAACAATTGCTGCCACAGGTTTACAGACTATTTCACTTCGTGGTTTTGGAACTCCCATTGCCGGTTCTGTTGATCAGCATACAATCCTGGCAAGTTCGTCATGCAGGATTAATATAACTGTTACAATTCCTCCGCCCCTGATCGTGTTTGATAATGACCACATGTATTTTGGAAATCCGAGTAATGCAGTATTATCATTAGATAGTGCAAATAACTTCCTGATGCGCAAGGATTATTATGCAATATCGTATAGCAGAGACCGGGGAACGCCTAACTGGGTTAGCTGGCATTTATTCTCCAGCGACCTTGGATCTGTTTCACGGCAAGATGATTTCAGGGAAGATAATACACTGCCTGATGGCTGGTACAGGGTGCAGGATGCTTCATATAGTTCAGCAGGTTTCGACAGAGGCCATAATGTTGCATCAGCAGACAGAACAAGTACGATTGCAGCCAATTCAGCAACATTTTTAATGACCAATATCATTCCACAGGCTCCTTACCACAACCAGATTGTTTGGTCAGTGTTGGAAGACTCACTCAGGCGCCTGGTAAACCAGGGCAACGAATTGTATATCATCATGGGTAATTATGGCGAAGGCGGAACCGGAAACAACGGGTATATTACTTCAATAGATGCCGGAAGGGTAATCGTTCCTTCAAACATTTGGAAAATAGCCGTTATTATACCAAATGGCGATACAGACAGCAGCCGCGTTACTGAAAACACCCGTGTAATTGCAGTAGATATTCCCAATACGAATACCTTATTTTCTAACTGGAAAAATTACCGCACCAGTGTGGATGCCATTGAAA
>JAGPDJ010000188.1 GCA_018057635.1 Ferruginibacter sp.
GCACTGCCCTGCGAATGGTTTCTTTACACATATACATGGTTACGAACCCGGGTGTAAAGAAAGAGCCATCCTTATAACCATTTATTTTTTCAAAAATCAATCCCAATACAGAAGCGTTAATGAGGTTTTTATTTTCTTCCTGTATTTCCTCACTGCCTTCGCTGGTAAAATCGTAGGCATCTAAAAACTCAAAAAGATATTGCAGTGTAGGCAAAGTGCCGGCTTTGCGTTTTCCTTTATCATCTTTTAAAACAGAACTGTTTGATAATGGTAACTGTAAGCGGTTGTCTAATTCGCTGATATTAATGGTTTGTCTTTCCAGTTCAATACGTTCAAACAAAGAACTGTTGAGGTAAGGTACTTTACTAAATTTTTCCTGTATGTGGCTGCGCCTGCTTTCTGGTTTTTCTGCCAATACCTGAAAGAACAGATTGCTTAGTTCATCAAAATCAAATACCAGTTTGCTATTTAGAAAAAGATAATCTTTGTTTCCTTTGTGGTATTTGTATAGTTGAGCTTCCAACAATTTAATAAACAGCACCCGGTTTACCCAGGTAATACATAACTCCAATGCTACGTTAAATAACTGTTCCTCCTTGTTTGCTCCAAATGTGGACAGGTTGCTGATATTGCGTAATGCATCTTTATCCTCTAACTTTATGATGGTATTTTCTATCAATGAAGCTTCGTCTGGCTTAGCTTTCCGTTTAATCAATTTTTTACTACTATCTTTTATTTCTTCGAGGCCAATGATATGCAAAAGCTCTGTGTAGAATTTTGTATCAAGGCTGTTACTATCATTTATAAAAGGCTGTTTTAAAAGGTGTGCAGGCGACAATATTTTATACAATCCGATGAGTTTGGTGTCATCTTGTTTGTTGGTATTGATTACATACTTTTCATAAGTACGAACATCAAAATAAGTAGCCGGCAATTCTTCTGTTACTTCATCCAGAAAAGCTTTGGCAATACTATCGTAAAAGAATTTTGTGTCTTTCCCACTTAACTTCCAATTCTCATAATCCTTTTTTAGTTTAATGTTGCGGAAAACATTTTTTTCAAACCAAACCTCATCCATGATAAACCATTCGTAAATATTGGTAACTACGAGGTATTTAATATCGGTATTGTTATGATCAACCCTTTCCCTTAAATAATATAAAATCAGTTCCTGCAAAGCTTTTGCATTCGGCTTTGCCTGACTTATCATCTCGGCTTTATTGGAAGGCTTTTTTACTTCGAGGATAACGCCGACAGGTTCTTTGGCCGTTTTGCCCGTATGGATCACCAAATCTTTCCTGTCTTTGGTATTTATTTCAAACTCATCTTTGTACCAGGTATTTTTTAAAAAATCAGCGATTACATTTTTCAGGTTTTCCTCGCTTTCCTGCTCATTTATGCGGCTAAGCAACTGCTGCAGGTTCTTTTTAAAAAGTTCTATATGGTTACGGCTTACCTTCTCTTTCAGGTAGGCTTTGTTGAGGGCTTTAATGGGCTTGATTAATTCCAGTTGCATGTATCTTTTCGGGCTTTGGGTCGTTAAAATTAAGTGTTTTAGATAGTTATATTAAATCATCCCTGGATTTAGTAATGGAAGCATGCATTTCCACAATTCAAAAAGCAGATTGTGCTTTCCCAATAGTCTGTGAGTATTATTATATAATACTCACAGACTATTGGCCAGCCTTCAAAATCAAAAAGTTGACTGGTGCCGGGATTTGGCGCCGGAGATCGCCGATGGCGCCGAAAGTGCTGAATGAGAGCTGATTTCGGGTAAAATGACTGGTACCAGCACTGGTGCCGGATTGGGCGCCGAAACCCGGGTGACAGCAAGAGCGCCGATTGTGGCTAAAAGTACCTGGCGCCGACTGGTGCCGGCATCCGGCGCCGAAAAACTCTGATGGCGCCGAAAGTGCCGATAAGAGCGGATTTCGGGGAAAATGACTGGTGCCAGCACTGGTGCCGAATGGGCGCCATAATTGCCAGCGTGTTGCAAGTAATGTTTTTTTAAGACATATTAGCCCGATCGATATAATCAATTGCCCGGCGGGTAGCTTTATACTTTTGGGCACTGCTATTGGGTTTATCGGGTATTGTATAAGCCAAAAAGCCGTCTGCTACCAATTTTGGAAGCAACCGCTTCAATGTTCCGCTTTTAGGCGACAATTTTAATATTGCAGCAATTTGAGATTTGGAAGAGGGATTGTCAGCACAAACAGCAATGATAGAAAATTCTGTTTCCGATAAAGAAAATTCAGCTTCCTGAGCACCGAGGAATAGATTATGAACTGGTAGAACTGTCAAAAAACTGGTTTTATCCTTATCCGTTATAAATACCGGAGAAGGAGATTCATTTCTTTCCATCTCCCTGTAAATCTTTGGAAAACCGGTAGCTCTTCCTTCTGTTAAGTCCAGTTCTTTCAGGAAATCGCCTATACGCCTGTTTCGATAATCCCTGCTCACCACTCTTTTTTCTTTCAATGCTTCGTTGTCGACAGGAGGCAATGGGCCAGGAAAGCTTAATATCTCCATTTTATCAGGGTGAATGTTGATCTCTATACTATTATGATGTTCATAACTGCGATGATAGTACGCGTTAACCAAGGCTTCTTCTACAGCACCAAAAGGGTAATTAAAAAACCTGGCAGCATTAGCTTTGCCTCTCACTTTTATTACTCTTTCTTCTATAATATTTGTTTTAATAAAATCCAGGGCAGCCCTTACCTGGTGATGAACCGGGCCCGTTAATTTTTTTTCTGAGAAAGATGTACCTGTATCATCAACGAATTGTATAATTTCTGTAATTGCACCGCGAAAAAAAGAGTCCGGATTTTTATTAAAAAATAAAAGCCCGACATTAACTGGTTTTAAATATTCATCCGGCCCGGATACAATTCTCATTTGGCGACATAGTTCATTGAATGGCATGGAAGCAGCTGGTTCAAATAAATCACTTTTAATATCCTGCAAAAACTCGCGAATTAACCCCAGATCTAAATCAGACAATGAAGCATTGTGATTGATCCTATCATCGAAAGGTACTGTTGCTGCCAATTCCATCAGTTGTTTTATATCTGCGTGTTTGGCGCCAACTGTTGCTGAACCTCTACGGATATAATATTGTTTAGTACTTCCCTTTGCTGAAAGCGTAGAGGAAACTTTATATGGCCTTGTTTGCCCACCGGGGACCCAAATTATCAAAATGTGTTTACCCTGGTACAAAACCGGTTCAGATACAGGTGAGTAAAGAGGATCAAGATGATGCGTGATCTGAATTATTTCTTTCTGAATTTTATCTACCTGTGCAGGGTCTAAACCTTTTGGCGGTAATACCGGCATTCCATCTTTTTCTTCGATACCAACAATAACATAACCGCCGCCCCAATTATTGATATCGTTGGCAAATGCGCAGATTGTATGAAGAATGGATTCCGGGTTCCAGCCCTCCTTAAATTCTATGCGGTCCCATTCGACTGTATGGCCGTTAATGAGATCATTTATGTTAATAGGTAATGCCATTTTTAAAATATATCGGCTTCAGGTTACTTTTAAAACTGAAAATTATCATTTTTATTGAACATATCAGGACATTACCCTCTTTCAATTTTGCAACGAGCTGTTGCAAAATTGATAGCCTTGGCCCCTTTAATTTTATGACATCTGCAAATACCGGTCAGCAATGTAAAGAAGTCCCCAGGTGTAGCATTCAATTTTGTCGTTGAATGCATTTGTAAGGAAATCTGCTGCAAGACTGTGAAATGATAAAAAACTTTCACTGTCAGCTGCGCCATAGATGGTTTTAATAATAAGATAAAGGATCTCTGCCATTTTACCTTTTTCGGTTATTGTTACCTCAAATAAAAAAGGGTTTTTGCTATTAACGAAGGGTACATAATAAGCGAAGCTGTCTGCAATTTCTGACAGGCGCTGGCCGGCATAAGCGGCTGAAAGATATTCTGAGAAAATATCGTAGTTATCAGTTTCGACTGTTATTGCGTTTCTTGGAATTATTATTTCAAATACTGTTTCCCTTTTCAGAAATAAAAATTCATACATGGCTTTGCTATCGTAGTTGCTGAATTTACTGATGTTGATTTTTGTCATAGTTGAATGTTTTAAGTTGTGAGATGCTTCCTTAGTCAGCATGACAGGGAAGATGTACCGGATTGTTTTAGTCGTTGAAAATGGTTTAGTATAGCAATTTGTTTTGCCAGGGAAATCAAATTGTCTTTGTCGTTGATGAGTAATGCATCGTTTTCCCGATTGTCCTGATAGGCCTGCAATAATTGGAGAATTGAATGTTGGTTACTTCCAGTTAATTGGTTAATCCTTTGCTGCCAGGCATGCGATAAAATCGCTTCTGTGAGCTCAAGGTTTAATTCCCTGAAGTGATCCGGAGTAAGTTGCCGGAAAATGTTCTGACCGGCCAGAAATTGCTTGTATAGGCTTCCAATATCGCTAACTATTACCGGCAATGGCTCCTGCTTTTTATCTTCGAACTTTCCGGCATTGAGCATCCATTTGTGTGCGGAGGATTGCCAATCTTTCATTGGGGTTTTACCGGCAACCAGCCAACCATTGGATTGGTAGTGGCTATAGAATTTTTTAGCTTCTGTGGCCGGGTAATTGTTTTGTGTGAAAAAGGAATGAACCTGGTCGATGGATGGCCTCACCATGCCTAACGGCAGGCAAGCCCCTAACCCCTCCCGACCTTTGGCCGGGACAAAGTCTCCAGAGGCAGAGGGGGAGGAAGGCAGGAGTGTCCCATTTTTGGGCGGAGCGGAAAAAGCGTTTATGCCTTCCTGCAATTTTTTATTTTTAGAAAATATTTTTTGTGTGAGCGAGTTTTCCTCTCTCTCTTGTTTATTGTTTATATGTTTATGTTTTATTAATAGTCCCAAATATGGGACCGGCACGGTATCAAATTTGGGACTGTCAAAGGTCAAAAATGGGACTGATACGGTATCAATTTTGATACCGACAGAATCTTTTAGCTGTACTGAATTTGGGATGGTAGCTGATGGATTTTGGATCGATTTTTCATCCTTATTTGATGCTGAAAATAAATCTAATTGTTGTTGTTCGTTGTCTGAATCTTCACCTTTAAATTTTACGATGTGAACTGTGCTCTTGTGAAATTTATCTGCCGATGCCCGGTAAAAAATGTAACCAAACTGATGTAGCTCTTTTATGCATTTGTGATAGGTGTTTTTTGAACCGATGGCACATAAGGACATAATAGCTTCCCTGGTTATTGGAAATGGATTATTAAAGCGGTTTAAGTTCCAGCTTTGAAACAAGGCCATGTAAAGGCTCACGTGCGATGACGTGAGCCTTGTATCGGTTTTGACATAGGAGAAAAATGCGTTTAGGTGGCGGATGTAGTTCATGATCTCAAGGCCTCCTTTCCTGTGGTTGTGTTTTCTATTGGGATGGCTTTTAGTGCCAGGTAATGCTGGCATAAATGGGATATGTGGTTTGGGAAAAGTCGTTCAAGCTTTTTCCTATGGGAACGTTTTTGGCGTTCTTCTAATGGTAGTTTGGGTTTGTGGTTGTTTTGCTTTTTTGTTTGGCTACGGCCGCGGTAGGTTGTGTGGTGCATGGGAT
>JAGPDJ010000189.1 GCA_018057635.1 Ferruginibacter sp.
TTCACTCTTATTACATCCTCTTTTTCATCATACTCAGTTGCCAAATGCTGCTTCCATTGTTTGTTAATAATAATAGTCCATTCATTTTTCCCCGGTATGGTAAAGAAAGCATATTTACCTGCCGGTATTTCCTTGCCACTAACGATAATTGGTTTTGGAATTTCCAGTGTTGTGGCATCGTGTGCGCCGGTTACCCATACTTCATCGTAAGGAACAAGTCCGCCCCAAATAATTCTTTTACGAACACCGGGTGAATGGTAATTGATTTTAATACTATCCCCATTTACCTTTACAAAAGCCATTGACTTGATACTTTTCTTAGTAGTGTCTTTTACCAAATTGGGATTGTAGCATACTTCCTCCGTCTTTTGAGCTACTACGTTAAGGGCGAGAAATAAAACAATCGTTGATAGTAAGAATTTAAAAATTGTATTCATGCTTTTGATTTATGAATTGATTAATGATTATGACCCGACATCGGGTCGGCTCCTTTTTTAAATACATATTCGCTATGCAGCAAGTATGCCCCTGTAAGCACCACAACATCTCCGGAATTTAATCCTGATTTGATTTCAATACGGTCATCACTTTCCAACCCTGTTTGCACCATGACACTCTTAAATGTGTTCTTTCCGGCTTGTATCCAAACTGTTGATCCTTTGCCATCTCTTATTACAGCATCAATGGGAAGTGTGAGTGATTGGCGTTGCGGACTTTTCAATACTACATAAGCAGGCATACCTGGTTTTAACTGGTTACCCGTATTAGGAATTGAAACCCGGATGAGATTTATTCTTGTATCGGGATTGATTTCAGGGTTAACAAATTCAATATGCCCTTTAATTTCTTTATTATTGAAATCGGGGAGTTGAACAATGGCAGCACTGGTTCTGTTCACTTCTGCCAGTTGCGAAGTATAAACCTGTGCCTCAGCCCATAAAGTTGACAGGTCAGCCAATTTTATAATCGTTCCGCCTTCCATTACATAATCTCCTTCCCGGATATCTAACTGTGTAATGTATCCGCCAGCTGTGCTGTAAAAGGTGGTGGTGGCTTTAGCTTTTTTTGTTGTTACCAGTTCGTTTAACTGTGTTTCATTCAAACCCCAAAGCAGCAGTTTGTTTTTTGCACCCTGAATCAATTGGTCAAAGTCAATTACTGTTTCATTATTGAATACACTTTTCTTATCCAAAGCCAGCAGATACTCCTGTTTGGCATTGTTCAGTTCCTCACTGTACAAATCATAGAGTGCCGAACCTTTTTTCACATAGTCTCCCAGGTTTTTATAATATAATTTTTCAACTCGTCCCATTACTCTGGAGCTGACTGAGGATGCTTTCATCTGGTCGAAATTCAATGTAGCGGTCAGCACTAACTGGTCGCCGATAGAACCGTTACGAATAGTATCAGTTTGTATATTCCCCAATTGTAGTTGCTGTTCGCTCAACTGCAATTCATCTTTGCTTTGACCATTCTTTTTTTTCACTGGTGTTAATTCCATTCTGCAAATGGGGCATTTACCGGGCTTATACTCCACTACCTGCGGGTCCATAGAGCAGGTGTAATAAGTATCCGGGTCCTGGGGTATTTCTTTTTTGTTTTTACAGGAGACAAAAATGAGTAAGCCTGTTACGATTATTATGATATACCGCATGTTCAGTTTTTTATTTTGATGAAACTCTCACTGTCCATTAAATATTGGGCATTGGCAGCAACAGAATCTGCCAGGGCCAATCCACTTAAAATTTGTATATGCTTTTCTTGAATGATCCCGGTATTAATTTTTACAGCCTTAAACCCTCCACCTGCTTTACTGAACACTATTTTATCCATTCCTAAAGAAAGCACTGCCTCCTTTGGCAACCAGTATGCTTCTTTGGTGTTTCCGAAAATGGTTGCTTTTACCTGGCTTCCGATTGGTATTTTGAGGCTGCTGTTATTAAAGTAGACCCTTGCTGTGAGGGTTTTGCTTTCTCTCCGGTAGAATGGTTCTATAAAATCAATGTTTGCCCTGAAATCCTTTTCCGTTGCAGTTTCAGGAACAACCCTTACTGTATTACCAGTTTTTATTAACGATTGATTGTCTCCATAAATGTAGAGAATAGCCCATGCTTTGTCGGGATTAAAGACCGTGAAAACAGATTGTCCTTTTTGAATATACATTCCTTCTTTTAGCGAAAGCTCTTCCGTTATTAATGAAATATCTTTCATGATACCTGTCTGGGTATTCATCGTCCCTCCATTTGCTGCTTCGTGAATATGACCACTGTAATTGCTGTAAACAGAAATGGTTAGTGAGGGCTTGCCTGATTGAATGACCTGTTGCAGTTGTACATTACTCATTCCAATCAGCAATAGTTTTTCCTTTGCAGCTTGTATGAATGTTGTATTTTCTGCATCGTTCTTCAGCAGGAATAAGAGATTTTGCTGTGCAGTGAGTAACTCGGGACTGTAAATGTCCAGTATTTTTTGTCCCTTGTTTATTTGCTGATAGCGGTATCTCACATATAGTCTTTCAATTCTGCCCGATACTCTTGCTGAGATACTTCCCACCTGTCTTGTATCATACGCAATATACCCTAACGCCTCTATTTCTATTTGCTCACCTCTTTTCTCCATTGTTGTTACTGGAATTGATGAGATTACAAATTCGTTAGTGGGTTTCAGCAATGATTCCAGTTCCACATCCACTACCTGCGTGCTTCCGGTTTCTTTCTTTACCAGATCCATTCCACATATAGGACAAGCACCTGGTTTATCCCTAATAATTTCCGGATGCATAGGGCAGGTGTACTCAACCTTATCATGTTCATAGTTATCCTGCTCTGTTTTAACTAAATCCATCCCGCATTTGGGGCATTTACCCGGTTTATTGCTGAATACAGAATCCTCAGGCATGGGGCAGGTGTACATTTCCTTTGTTGTTTCTGCCTTATGCCCTGCATGAGGGTCCTTATTATTGTTGCAGGCCATTACGGCAATAAGAAGTATCAGGGAACTTATAAAAAATAGTTTTTTCATTTTCGTCTTTGATTAGCTCAATTGATATTGTAACATCATGCCATCATCTTCATGTTCGAGGTTATGACAGTGGAAAACAAATTTTCCTGTATTACTCTCAAATGGAACAATCACTCTCACTGTTTCCCCCGGCATAACCAATACCGTATCTTTCCACCCGGTTTCGGAAGCAATAAGGCTGGATCTGCCGCCACTTCGTTGTACTATCTGGAAAAAAACGCCATGCAGATGCATGGGATGCGGTTCACCACCTTTGCTGTTATCAAACACCCAAAGTTCATTGGTATTAGGTGAAACAGTTTCGTCAATACGGTTACTGTCGAATAATTTTCCGTTGATGCGGTGACGCATCTGCATTCCATTGTTCATTGGATAACCATGATGCTCCATTGCATTGGAAATTTCAAATGTTCTGGTCTTTACAGCCGATGAAGCAGGAACAGTTGTTACGTTTGAAAGGATGGCGGGAACAGTAAATGTATCTGTAACATTGCTGGTTATTTTAAACTTCATGATTTTAAAATGCTGCTTGCCTTGTGCTTCTCCGCCATTTCCAAACTCTTTGCCCGTTAAGAATATTTCTGTACCAATGGCATTACCTGCAAAATTTACGAGCACATCCAGACGTTCTCCCGGCGCAATCAATATTTCTTTTACTGAAGATGGTGTTTTCAATAAGCCTCCGTCATTCCCGATTATTATCATATCGGTATTATTGCTCAGCGCCATGTTATACACCCTTGCATTGGAGCCGTTCAACATACGAAGACGATAAAAATGGGTAGCCACCTCCGTATAGGGTGAATAAACACCATTTACTAAAATTGAGTCCCCCATATAACCCGCCATCACTTCCTCCATTGACGGATTATAAGTAATGCCGTTTGATGAAATACGTTTATCCTGTATCACTAATGGAAGCTCAAACTGGCCGGATGGAAGATTGAGTGCCGCTTCTTCTGCATCATTAATGATGAACAGACCGGCCAATCCCTGGAACACCTGCTTTCCGGTCATTTCATGGGGATGCGGATGATACCAACTTAATCCTGCCCGCTGGTTTACAGTAAACTGGTAACGGAACGTTCCTCCTGCATTTGCAAGCTGGTCGGGATGTCCATCCATCAAAGCAGGAATTTTTAATCCATGCCAGTGAATATTAGTATGCTCAGATAAATTATTTTGTAATAATATATTTACAGCATCACCATTATTTACCCTGAATGAAGGTCCTAATAAACTATTCGGCTGATAACCCAATACAGGAATATCTGTTCCTTTAAGATTAGCGATTGTTGACTGGGCCGAAAGTGTATGATTGGCTCCGGCCTGTGATGGAAA
The DNA here is from genome assembly GCA_018057635.1 of Ferruginibacter sp. The sequence goes on from JAGPDJ010000189.1 coordinate 4,363, forward strand.
TGAAAGCAGTTTTGAAAAATCACCTTCTGTTACCATTACAGGTTCTGTCATTAAACCCATGCGATAGTCCTTTTTACAACCACTGCAACTGACTAAAATTCCTGTCAAGGAACCTCCGGTCACAACTGCACCTGCACTCAAACCTGATATTTTTAAAAAGTTTCTTCTTTGCATATTGTTGGTTTTAATTCCTTTCAATAATTCTTTCAATTGTTACCTGTAACCGAAGCGCCTGATTCAGCAATTCTATGTATTCAAGTTGTTTCATGTTTAATCTTTCCCAGGCATCATAGAGCATGAATAATTCTTCCGTATTTTGCTCATAACCCAATTGCATTGTTTTGTAATTATTTCTCAGCGCAGGAATAATATTATCTTCATACAACTTCAGTTGTTTTTTCTTTAACTCATGCTCATTTCTCATGCCATACGCCATGCCACTGTATTCATTCACCATCATTTCTTTTTGTGATTGAATGGCAAAACTTTTCCATTTCAGGCTTTCGATATTGGCCTTATTCATTTTGGATGACCATTTTGCCATCGGAATCCGCACCATGCCCATGATGGTGTATTGCATAGGCTGTCCGCCAAAACCAAACATATTGTCATAACGGATCCCGAATTGTGGTTTGAGTGCAGCTTTCTCAGTTTCCTGTTTCAGCATTGTAAGATTAATTTCCCTGTCAAGTGATTTTAAATCGCTCCGGCTACTGTAAAAAAGAGTGCTGTCGAATACAATGCCTGAATAATCATTTAACCGGTAAGTGGTATCAATATCAAAATCAATCATGGCATTTCTGCCCATCAGTGCATTCAACCGGATTCTTTTTTCCCGGATGTCGTTCTCAAACATGAGCTGCATATTCTTTACATCGCCCAATGCAGCTTTCGCTTTATAATAGGCACTAATTTTTTCTAACCCGTTTTTATAGCGTATTTCAGCATTTTTAATCATGAAGTCAAGGATCTTTTCATTTTCCGCCAGTATCACCAGTTTCTTTTCCAGGATTATCCATTCATAGTAGAACTGTTTTGCATCATTGATGAGTTCATTCAACGTAGCGTTTTTCTTTTCTTTCTCTACTGACGACATGGCTTTCATGTAATGCTCATCCGCATCCAGTTTTTTTCTGTTGGGAAACATCTGTTCACCAGAAACCATTACGGAGCCCATACCGGGGATATCACCTTCCCTGTGCCAGAGCCGTATATCATACGGTGTCATAAAC
>JAGPDJ010000190.1 GCA_018057635.1 Ferruginibacter sp.
CACCAGGCGTTGCAGAACCCTGTCTTGAAATTGCAGCAAACCCCGATGATGTTTATAAATATACTGCCAAAGGCAACCTGGTTGCAGTTATCAGCAATGGAACCGCAGTACTTGGTTTGGGAAATATTGGCCCTGCTGCCGGTAAACCGGTGATGGAAGGCAAGGGAGTCCTTTTCAAAATCTTTGCTGATATCGATGTATTTGATATTGAAATAGATGAAACAGATCCTGAAAAATTTGTACAGATTGTAAAAGCTCTGGAACCAACTTTTGGAGGTATCAACCTGGAAGACATCAAATCTCCTGAATGTTTTTATATAGAACAGGAACTGAAAGCCCGTTGTAATATTCCGGTGATGCATGATGACCAGCATGGCACTGCAATTATTTCTGCAGCCGCATTACTGAATGCATTGGAAATACAGAAAAAACGAATTGACAAAGTAAGGTTTGTTGTTAACGGAGCCGGAGCCGCAGCAATTGCCTGTATCAAATTGTATGAGGCACTTGGTGCAAAACCATCCAACTTCATGGTATTTGACAGAAAAGGGATTTTATACAATGGCAGGGAAGATGTAGAGCCATTAAAAGTTCCATTTTGTGTTGACCCGAAATACAAATCATATGACCTTGCCAAAGCAATGAAAGATGCTGATGTATTTGTAGGTTTGAGTGTTGGCAATGTTGTGTCTGCAGATATGGTAAAATCAATGGCTAAACACCCCATAGTTTTTGCCATGGCAAACCCTGATTCTGAAATTGCTTATGATGTAGCAGTAGCTACAAGAAAAGACCTGATCATGGCAACCGGGAGGAGTGATTTCCCTAACCAGGTAAACAATGTTCTTGGATTTCCATATATTTTCAGGGGCGCACTGGATGTAAGGGCCCGGCAGATCAACGAAGCCATGAAACTGGCTGCCGTGAGAGCACTGGCTGAACTGGCAAAATCGCCTGTACCCGATATTGTAACACTTGCTTACAATGAGAAAAATATTTCTTTCGGCCCGGATTATATTATCCCAAAACCGCTGGACCCGCGGCTGTTAACCGTAGTTGCTCCTGCAGTGGCTAAAGCTGCCATGGAAAGCGGTGTGGCCAGGGTAGACATTACCGACTGGGATGCCTATGTTATTGAACTGAATAAACGCCTGGGGCTGGATAATCAGCTGAGCCGTGTAATTGGAAGCAAAGCAAGAAGAGATCCGAAACGTGTTGTATTTGCAGATGCCGAGAATATTAAAATTTTAAAAGCAGCACAGCTTGTTTTGGATGAAAAGATCGGCTACCCTATCCTGTTAGGCGATGAAAAAAAGATAAACAAAATTGCTGCAGACAATGGAATTGACCTGGAAGGGATGCCCATCATCAATCCGAAAGATGATGAAATGGAAGATATGAGAAAACAGTTCGGGGAATTGTTTTTCGCAAAAAGGCAACGGAAAGGTATCAACAGGTATGAAGCATTTAAATCGATGAAAGACCGCAATCACTTTGGCTGTATGATGGTGGAAACAGGTGAAGCAGATTGTATGATCAGCGGATTAAGCAGGAATTATCCCGATACCATCAAGCCTGCCATACAGATCATTGGCATTGAAGAAGGCGTGAAGAAAATTGCCGGCATGTACCTATTGTTCACAAAAAGAGGACCATTATTCCTTGCCGACACAACAGTTAATTTTAATCCAACTGCCGAAGAACTTGCAGAAATAACCCTGCTCGTTGCCAAGGAAGTTAAAATGTTTAACATCGTTCCAAAAATTGCCATGCTTTCCTATTCCAATTTCGGAAGCAGCAATTCACCGGAATCCAACCTCGTACGCAAAGCAAGAGCCATCGTAAAGCAAAAAGACAGTTCTTTGATCTGCGATGGTGAAATCCAGGGGATACTTGCTTTTAACAAAGAAATACTGAAGGATAATTATCCATTCACTGAGCTGGTTAATGGCGAAGTAAATACCCTGATTTTTCCAAACCTTGCAGCAGGAAATATTGCATATAACCTGTTGCAGGAAGTTGGCGGTGCAGACAGTATCGGCCCCATATTGCTTGGCCTTAAAAAACCAGTGCACGTTTTACAGCTGGGAAGTTCTATACGCTCTATTTTTAATATGGTTGTGATTGCAGTAGTAGACGCACAATCAAAGTCGAAAACAAATGCCAAAGAAGAAATAAAAAAAAGCACCTGGTGGAAAAGGAAACAAAAAACTGAGGGTAATTAATTACAGTTATTGAAAATCTCAGGTTGTATTTTAAAAAGCTGAAAGATGAATTTTTTTACACATTTTGGAAAGTATATCCTGATGATCAAGGGCATGTTCAGCAAACCTGAAAATGCCAAATTATATTGGAAAGAATTCATGCATCAATGCTCCGAGATAGGTATTGGTTCCGTTGGTATTGTGGCCATCATTTCAGTTTTTATAGGTGCGGTTAGTACTGTTCAGACTTCTTATCAACTGGTAAGCCCACTGATTCCATTAAAAACAATTGCACAGATCGTAAGGGATACCGTTATCCTTGAATTCGCCCCCACACTGGTGTGTATTGTACTGGCCGGTGTGATAGGCAGTAAAATTGCCAGCGAACTGGGCAACATGAGGGTGAGTGAACAAATTGATGCCCTTGAGATCATGGGAATCAATACCAAAACTTACCTCATCATGCCAAAAGTTACTGCTGCTTTATTAACCATTCCGATGCTGGTTGTAATAGCCATGGCATTGGGAATTTATGGTGGCCGCTTTGCAGGAAAAGCGGCAGGCATACTTCCGGTAGAAACATTTGATGCGGGATTAATGGAAAATTTTGTACCATTTAATGTAACATTCGGCCTCATCAAAGCATTTACATTTGCCTTTATCATTAGTACCGTATCTGCCTATTATGGCTATTATGTAAAAGGTGGTTCATTAGAAATAGGAAGAAGCAGTACCACTTCAGTTGTTGTAAGTTGTGTGATGATTCTTCTGGCAGATTATTTACTTGCAGCCATGTTGTTGTAAATTTTTCTCAAACGGTAAGTAAAAATTATATGATCGAATTCAGGAACATAAAAAAAAGCTTTGGCGATAAACTGGTGCTGAGTGGCGTAAGCCATATAATGGAAACAGGCATGGCAAACCTGATCATTGGTACCAGCGGTAGTGGCAAAACTGTTTTACAGAAATGCCTGGTTGGCCTCATAGAACCAGACGAAGGCGAGATCATTTATGACGGTAGAAGTTTTACCGAAATGACCAACGACGAAAGGAAATTATTAAGGCAACAGATCGGAATGCTTTTCCAGGGTTCCGCTTTATTTGACAGCATGAATGTGGAAGACAATATCAAATTCCCATTAGATATGTTTACAACAGATACCTACGCTGTAAAATTAAAACGGGTTAATGAAGTGTTGGAAAGAGTGAACCTTGCCGGCAGCAATAAAAAATTCCCATCCGAAATCAGCGGAGGAATGAAAAAAAGGGTTGGTATTGCAAGGGCAATTGTTTTGAATCCTAAATTTTTATTTTGTGATGAACCAAACTCAGGACTCGACCCACAAACATCATTATTGATAGACAAACTTATCTATGATATTACCAAGGAGTTCAACATGACTACCATTATCAATACACATGATATGAATAGCGTGATGGAAATTGGTGATAATATCCTGTATCTCGCCGAAGGGAAAAAAGAATGGACAGGCAACAGCAAAGACATCATCTTTTCTGAAAATAAACCACTCAACGATTTTATTTTTGCATCAGAATTCTTGCAGGACGCAAAGAATATGCGCAAACTGGAAGCAAAAGGGCAGGTAGATGAACATGGTAAAATTGTATAAATATCCAAAATGTCCAATTTGTATAAACAAATTCTATTGCGGGTTACCGGGCTTAAAAAAATAAAAATTCCGAAATTTATACCGGAAACAATCACCACTGAAACATCAACATAAATATTCTGTTTCTTCAATAAAGCATCTCCCCTATCTTTGCGCCATATTTGAATAGTTCATTCTAAATTTCAATTGAAAACATGTCAGTTCTAGTTAACAAAAATTCAAAAATAATTGTACAGGGCTTTACCGGTACAGAAGGTACATTCCATGCCACTCAAATGATCGAATATGGCACTAACCTTGTTGGTGGCGTAACACCCGGAAAAGGCGGAACCCTTCATTTGGATAAACCTGTTTTTAACACGGTTGCGGATGCCGTAAAAGCAACCGGGGCTGATGTAAGCATCATTTTTGTTCCACCTGCATTTGCCGCAGATGCCATCCTGGAATCTGCAGATGCAGGTATCGGTCTCGTTGTATGTATAACAGAAGGTATTCCGGTGCAGGATATGGTTAAAGTAAAAAATTATCTAACCGGAAGCAGTACACGGCTGATCGGGCCAAATTGTCCGGGTGTAATAACCGCCGACGAATGTAAAGTTGGTATCATGCCCGGGTTTATATTTAAAAAAGGAAGGATTGGCATCGTTTCAAAATCAGGAACACTTACTTACGAAGCAGCGGACCAGGTTGCTAAAGCCGGCCTTGGCATTTCAACTGCTATTGGAATCGGTGGCGACCCCATCATTGGAACCACAACAAAAGAAGCAGTTGAACTTTTTATGAACGATGATGCTACAGATGCTATAGTAATGATTGGAGAAATTGGTGGTGGTATGGAAGCTGAAGCGGCACATTATATAAAATCTACCGGAAATAAAAAACCGGTTGTAGGATTTATTGCGGGCCAGACTGCACCTCCCGGAAGACGCATGGGACATGCCGGCGCTATCGTTGGTGGAGAAGATGATACAGCAGCTGCAAAAATGAAGATCATGGCAGCCTGCGGAATCCTTGTAGTTGACAGCCCGGCTGATATTGGAAAAACAATGGCGGAAGCCTTAAAATAATAATTGATCGAATCTGCTAATGTGCTGATATGCTAATTAAAGAACTACAAATTAGCACATCATCACATTTTCTCATCAGCACATTAGCACATTAGCACATTAAAAAAAGGGCCAGATATTACTCCAGCCCCTTTTCAAAGTATAGCCACCAAAAAACTATCTATAAGCCTGTATATACCTGGCTAATTCTTCTTTGCTGCTGCTGAATGAAAACACATCATTCAGAACGAAATAATTATTCTTATCAATCGTATTCTTGTAACTGAACTTGGCTATTTCCAGCCTGCTATCATCAAACCCAAATTGCTGAACGATTTCCCTTACCTGGTTTGCTGAGAAATTATTAACAGCGATGGTTTGTTTTGCCAGGGTAAGCCGGGTATTGTCAAAACGCTCGTTTTTGATAACCTGGATAAATTGGGCAAATGACTGATTGTTCATTGGCTGCATATAATTTTCATTATTCCCCCATCCGTTACCGCCATGACCATCATCATCAAAATCTGAATAGTAAGAACTGTTCATCTGCCTTTCATCTGTGAATACCCGGCCAAAACGGTTAATGGTTATGTCTAAATGATAATTAGGCTTAACATGGATGCCGGATTCATAGATCAGCTTCCTGTTGTTATTTGGCCACCTGCCATTGTTGTATTTATCTGATCTTTGCTGGTAC
>JAGPDJ010000191.1 GCA_018057635.1 Ferruginibacter sp.
GGCGTACTGAAGTTAAAATCCTGGGGAATTAAGGTTTTTTAATTGATAATTTTATACTACGTAATCAAAATATAGAAAATGGGCTGTCATAAAAGGACAGCCCATTTGTATTTATTGAGTCTGAATGTTCAATACCCAATGCTCAATTTTCAATGTTCATTTCTTATTCACCAAGGGTGATCGGGTATTCATACAAGCCATCATATCCGGGATAAAATCCACTAATGGTTAATGATTTTTCTGTTCCAATCGCATCTTTCAGTTCAGCTACAGATTTTACATCTTTTCCATTAACTTTCAGTATAACGAATCCGTCTTTCATCCTGGTTTGGTCATTGAAAGCGCCTTCTTTTATCTTCTTAACGATCACACCGCCATTTACCCCAAACTCTCTTGCTTTTTTAGGTTCAAGTGTTGTAAAATCTGCGCCTAATAAGTCAGTTACCTCATCGTTCTTTACGATATCATAATTGCCGGCCTTATTTTTTAGTGTAACTGTAACTGTTTGTTCTTTACTGTTTCGTATAATGGTAACAGGTACTTTATCTCCTGGCTTGTACCGGCTCACCTGTTCCTGTAATTCACCACCGCTAAAAATGCTGATTCCATTAACTTTCACGATCCTGTCTCCTACACGGATGCCTGCCGCATGTGCACCACCATCTGCAGGAACATCGGTAGCATAGATTCCGTCATAAGATTCAGCTGGTACATTGTATTTCTTTTTAGCTTCATCGGTCATATCTGCAGCATTACCGAAAGCTATACCCAGATAACCTCTTTGAACGGTGCCGAATTTCACGATATCATCAACTACTTTCTTTACTATGTTAACAGGTATTGCGTAAGAATATCCTGAATAATAACCTGTGGGAGAAGCAATCGCTGAGTTAACGCCGATCAGTTTACCTTCGGTATTTACAAGTGCACCACCGCTGTTCCCCATGTTCACTGCGGCATCAGTCTGTATGAATGATTCAACTCCGCCACCCGGGTTACCTGTTTTGTCTTTATTTAAACCGAGGCTTCTTGCTTTTGCACTTACAATTCCGGCTGTAACTGTTGTTTCCAGGTTTAACGGGTATCCAATTGCCAGTACCCACTGGCCAATTTTCACATCATCTGAATTGCCGTATATTAAATAGGGCAATTCAGTGGCATCAATTTTTATTACAGCAAGATCGTATGAGGGATCTGTGCCGATTACTTTAGCCTTGAATGTTTTTTTATTGCTTAATGTTACTGTTATTTCATCAGCATTTTGTACCACGTGGTTGTTGGTAACAATGTAACCGTTGTCGCTGATAATAACACCGGAACCTGATGCTTTTTGTTCAGGAATAATATTATTCCTGCCACCAAATAACTGGTCAAAAATATCATCACCAAACATGTCCGTGAAAGGATTCTGCCTTTGTACACGGGGTAAATTATTACTAACCTGCTTTGCGTTTGTTTTTGTTTTGATGTGCACAACCGCAGGAGTGGAAGCCTGGGCAGGTTGGGTAAAATCAATCGCCGAACCCGGAGGCATATTTCCGTCTGTTAATCCTGCATACTTATAATTTGCCGGAATTACGCCGTTTTGCTGCGCAGCGTAGTTATTACTTTCCTTGAAAAAAGTCCCATACCCCCAAATTACCGCCAGGGTGGTAATGGCGCTGATTGAAATGGTAAATAATACTTGCTTTAGTTTCATTTTAATAGGTTTTATTTTGCAATAATAATTTTTAATGGTTTCAAATCCTGTGCCTCTTGCTACAAAATAACACTACACTGACAAAATGTTTTATACCTCCTGACATCTTTAACATTTAATTAGTAAGGTCTTCGTAGATTGTCATAAAGTTAGTAAAAACTGCATCGTGTCAACGCCATCTGCATAAGAAAATAAACCAGGGCTTTGTGCCGTACCAAATGGAGTATGTTCCTGGCCCACTGTACATTGAATATCTGCTGCATTTTCTGCAATCCCAGGTACCTGCTGGCCAGCATCATAGAATTCATAATGCAAAACACTGATGGGTGAAAAAATTGCAGGGTTTTCAATTAACAGCGTGCTTCCATTTGTCATATAGAATATATTATTCAAAAGCATAATAGAAAGCTGGTAATCATAATTATTCTTGTATTTATGTTGATCCATGAAATAGCTATACCGGTTGAAAGTACCCAACAATGGAACAAAATCATAGCCTTGAGGTACCCATAATTTAGTTACATTCCTGCAACCCATCCCGAAATATAAATGAATGTCGTCTGCTAATTTTTCAAGTGCAGCTATTGATTCGTTGCCGGTAAGTATGGCAACAGAAGTTTTATTTCTCCTGATGATATGAGGGTATTTTTCAAAATATTGTTCAAAATACCGGGCAGAATTATTGCTGCCTGTTGCTATATAAGCATCACAACCTTTAAGCATTTCAGAAATTATTACACTTTTTTGTACATTTCCGTTCCAGCCTGATAATTTATTTATTAAAAAGGGTAGCAACACGTCATCTTTTGAAGACAGTTTAATGGTTTGCCTGTGGCCACTGATAAAAGCAGCAAGGAAGTCATGAAAACCAACCATGGGGATATTTCCAGCCATTACAATACCAGTATTTTTTGGTACGATATTATCATCTAGATGGTAATGTTTAGCCCAATGCTGTAATTTGTCTTTTTGTAAAAAATTCTGAACAATGTTTTCCGTAGCAATATCAGTAAAGGCATGGGTGAACCATGGATTTTGCTGATGTGCACGGATTTTTGCGTCCTGCCATTCAGGTTCATTTTTCTCCAAAAAAATTCCAAGTTCCGTCAATAATTCAATTCGTTCTTGTAAATTCATCTTGTTATTATTAAATTGCATCAAAAATACAACACATGGCTATAAAGATTACAGATGAATGTATTAACTGCGGTGCTTGTGAACCGGAGTGTCCCAACAACGCAATTTATGAAGGCGGAGTAGAATGGGCAATATCTGATGGTACTACCATCAAAGGTAGCTTTACTTTAATGGATGGATCAGTTATGGATACTGATCAGCGCAATGCTCCAATTGCCAACGATATTTATTACATCGTTCCAAACAAATGTACAGAATGCCAGGGTTTTCATGAAGAACCTCAGTGCGCTGCCGTTTGCCCGGTTGATTGTTGCGTGGATGATGAAAATTACCGTGAAACAGTTGACCAGCTGATGGATAAGAAGAACAGGCTGCATATTTAATATTTATTAAAATATGGTTTTGGCTAGCAGGTAAATTACCTGCCCTGGTGGCGATAGCATTGTTAAAATGTATTCGCCATTTTATATTATGGCTATGCAATTTTTTATTGCAGCGATCTTGCTTTAATTAACGGATCACCTGAATCTTACCTGTTATATTTGTTACCTTGCTGCTTAAATATTCATATGGATAGATTTTTTGTATTAACAGTTGTTTTTTCGTTTATCCTTCTTTCCTGTAAACAAAAAAGTAACAAATCTGAATCATTACCTGATAAGAATGAAATCATAAATGCAGATGTGGGATTTTCCAGGTTAAGTGAGGAAAAGGGCATGAAGGCAGCCTTTATAGAATATATTGACAGCAATGGTGTTTTGCTCAGGCCCAATGAAATGCCTATAGTTGGTGCAAATGCAATCGACTATCTCATCCAGCAGAATGACACCGGGTACTCGCTTACCTGGCAGCCTAACAACGCTGAAATATCAACTTCCGGTGACCTTGGATATTCTTATGGTATTTATGCCATGCGGCCAGCTTCAAAAGATACTGTTATTTATGGTACCTATACAAGCATCTGGAAAAAACAAAAAGACGGTAAATGGAAATTTGTACTGGATTCAGGTAATGAAGGTATTGGCAGGCCGTTGGAACAGCAGTAGCTTTTGTTAAATTTCATACATTAATTAGTATACTGGTATTTTTTTTATGTTTCTTTGAATAATTAATTACCCTTAGAACAATGAATAAAAAAATAGCATTGGTTACCGGTGGTTATTCCGGTGAATCAGTAATATCCTATAAAAGTGCAGAAACGATCAGGAAGAACATTGATCCGGCAAAATGGGATTACTACTTAATTGATATTAACCTGCAGGGTTGGTATTATATAGATGCCCGGGGTGAAAAATTTCCAGTTGATAAGAATGATTTTTCTGTTATTGCAGGAAATGAAAAAATTAATTTTGATGCAGTACTTATGGGCCTTCACGGAACGCCCGGAGAAGATGGTAAATTACAGGGTTATTTTGATTGCCTGAAAATACCATATTCTACCTGTGATGCAGCAACATCTGCACTTACATTTAATAAGCGTTTTACCGTAGCTGTTGCTTCTTTTGCCGGCATGCATGTTGCCAGGTCATTACATCTTTTTAAAGACAATCCACTAACAACCGCAGAGATACTTGGCCAGCTTGCATTACCCTTATTCATTAAACCGAACAACGGGGGAAGCAGCCTTGGCATCAGCAAAGTAAAAGAATCAGGAGAACTGGAAGGCGCAATACTAAAGGCATTCAATGAAGATGACCAGGTTTTGGTGGAAGAGTTCATTACCGGCCGTGAATTCACAATAGGCGTTTTTAAATCAAAAGGTGAAATTATAACCCTGCCCATAACAGAAATTGTAACACAAAACGAGTTTTTCGATTTCAATGCAAAATATGAAGGAGCCAGTGAAGAAATTACACCGGCAAGTATAGACGAAGTTGTTGCGGATAAGATCAGGGCCGCAGCTAAAATGGCCTATGAAGTATTTAACTGCAGGGGAGTGGTCAGGATAGATTTTATTTATAACGAAATATCTGGTCATCCTTTCCTGCTCGAGATCAATACTGTTCCCGGCCAAAGCGCTGCCAGTATTGTACCACAGCAGGTAAAAGCCATGGGATGGTCTTTACAGGAGTTTTATTCTGCACTCATAGAAGAGTGTTTTAAATAATTTACACTTGTGTGTAAAATTTGTACATTGTATTTTATAAACTGAAAAATTACTTGTGTTTAAATTTATAACCAGCCGGCCTCTTTGGGTAAACATACTTGCAGCAATTACATTGGTAGTGCTGATCGTATTTATTTTTCTTCAGTTGCTGGGTATGATCACCAAACACGGCAAATACCTGATGGTTCCTTCTGTTTTAGGGAAAAGTACCAAAGACGCTGTAAAATTCCTGGAAGCTAAAGGCTTTGAAGTTGTAATACAGGATTCAGTTTACACAGATACAGCAAAGATGGGTATTGTTTTAAAGCAATTGCCCGACCCAAACAGTACCGTAAAAATAAACCGCACTGTTTTTTTAACTGTTAACAGGGTAACATTGCCAATGATTGAAGTGCCTTTGTTAAAAGGTAAAACGCTGTCATATGCCATCATGATTCTGGAACACAGTCACCTTAAACTGGGAGATACTACTTTCAGGCCAGACTTTGCCTGGGGTACTATTCTGGACCAGCAGTTTAAAGGCCAGCAAGCCGAACCCGGTACAAAAGTTCCCTGGGGCAGCAGCATCGATTTGGTAATTGCCGGCGGTCTCACAAACGACCGGTTTATG
>JAGPDJ010000009.1 GCA_018057635.1 Ferruginibacter sp.
ACATATAACAGGTTTTATAAAGCAATTCCTGTAAATTAATACAAAGGGCAGGGCGAACTACCGAAACTATACTTAATTACCAGAAAAAAGTTGAGCAGTTATGTTCTGAACGGGAGTTATCAGAGGAGTTCTTTTACTTTTTTCATGAGGTCGCGGGTACTGAAAGGTTTGGTTATATACAGGCTGGCACCCAGGTCGTAACCTTTTTGAATATCTGATTCCCTGCTTTTGGCACTCAGGAATACAACACTGATGTCTTTCAGTTTTTTTGTTGTCTTGATGTGTTTGCATATCGCATAACCATCAACGTCAGGCATCATGATATCAAGCAAAACAAGTACCGGAACTTCCTTGTCAACGATTTCAAGTGCTTCCTTACCGTTTCGGGCAACTTTTACATCGTAGCCTTCTTTCTTCATCAGGAATTCAAGCGACATCAGTATATATGGGTCATCATCTACTACAAGTATCTTTTTCATAAATTATTATCAACTGATCGGTAGTGTAAAGATAAACCGTGATCCGTTTCCTTCTGTACTTTCCACCCAGATTTTTCCATGGTGCATTTCAACAATCTTTTTACAAATAGCCAATCCCAACCCGGAGCCTTCAGGTTTCTTTAATGTCTGGTTCCTTGCCTGGAAAAATTTATCAAAAATCAATTCATGAAGGTCTTGTGCAATTCCCCGGCCATTATCTTCAACCCAAACCTGAAGTTCGTCGTGATTAGTATGCAATGAAACCCTGATCATGCCGTTTTCTTCCGGGGCAAACTTGATGGCATTTGACAATAAATTATACAATACCTGTTGTATAAGCGAAGCATCGCATTGTACCAGGTACATAGAATCCGGCACTTTTTTAATAATACTGATATTTTTCTCTTTTGCAAGTGCATTTACAGATACGATCGTATCATCCAGTAAATCGTTCATCAGCACTGCAGCAATATTCAGATGCTGACGACCGCTTTCATATCGTTCCAGGCTAAGAACCTGGGTAATGAGGTGGCTTAACCTTTCTGTTTCTTTGATCAGGCCCGATAAAAAATATTGCTTTTCTTCGTCATTCATAGATGGGTTATCATGCACAATTTCGGCCATTGCCCGGATGGAGGTAAGCGGTGTTCTGAGTTCATGGGTAACCGTATATAAAAATTCATCTTTCAGCTGGTCAATATCCCTCAATTGTTCGTTGGCGTTGGTTAACTGATCCGTTGCTTTTTGCAATTCGGCCGATTTTCTCCTCAGTTCTTTGTTCAGTTCCATCATCTGTTGTGATTCGCGTAGAATATTGATCACTTCATCAATCTTCAATTCCTCTTCTTTTGTTACAGAACTTACCATGATCCTGGCAGATGCAGAACCGATCACACCACTCAAAATTTTTTCTGCAAATGATACCAGCCTGGGGTCAGCTTTCTTCTGATCCATTGGTATCCTGTTGCGCTGTGCAAATGCACTGATTATCTTTTTTGCCCTTTCAGCACCCAGGAAATTTGACAACAAAGAATCCAGGTCTTTCAGGTATGCGGTACCTTTCCACAGAACATTGCTGTCTGAATTGGATGAATGACGGAAAATATCTACAAAGATCTCTGCCTGGTATATTTCCTGTGCAGACCTGCTGCTGTTTAATGAAACAGCAACCAAACTCACAATATTAAACAGCATACTCCAGAAAAAACAATGTGTGATAGAATCCATACCTTCCATACCGAACAACGACAATGGTTTCAGCCATTCAATTCCAAACAGGCCGTTTTGTACAATACTGCTACTGATGATGCCTGCACTTGACATAGAAGGTATAACAGCTGTAAAGAACCAGACTGCAAATCCTACACAAATACCTGTTAATGCTCCTTTTTGTGAAACATGCTTCCAATAAATACCAAGGATAACCGAAGGTGCAAACTGGGCTACTGCAGCAAATGAAATAAGACCAATAGATACCAATGTAAAATATTGTGCAACGATCTTGTCGTACAGGAAAGCAAATGCTATGATCAATACTATACAAATGCGCCTGATGTTTAAAATCAGGTTGCGTAATTTACCGTCGCTGTGAGCCCTGAATTTATTTGTAGACAATAATAACGGTGTTGCAATATTGTTGCTCATCATGGTACTCAGTGCAATGGTTTCAACAATGATCATACTGGTTGCTGCAGAAAACCCACCGATGAAAGTGAAAATCCCCAGCAATTTTTCGCCATGCTGCAAGGGTAAAGAAAGTACATACATATCTGCACTCACACCGGAATTTGCCAAAAGTAACTTCCCTCCAAATGCAACAGGAATAACAAATATATTGATCAGGAGCAGGTACAACGGGAAAAGCCAGATCGCTTTTTTCAGATGAGATTCCTGTACATTTTCCACTACCCCTAACTGGAATTGCCTTGGCAGGAAAACAATGGCCAGCATTGACAAAAGGATGAGCCCAAACCAGGAAATATAAGATGTATTGGGTTCAATTAAAAACAGTTTCTTCATTGATTCGTTTGCACCTGCCTGCGCAAATATATCTGTAAACCCATTGAACAATCCGTATGTTACAAATATACCGACTGCTATAAACGCTATTAATTTTATTATTGATTCAAAAGCAATCGCCGCAACGAGTCCTTCATGTTTTTCAGATGCATCAATTGACCTTGTTCCAAAAAGAATGACAAAAATGGTTATTACGATGGCAATATAAAAAGTGTTGTCGCCGATAAAACCGGCCAGCCCGGGTTCCGGTGCCGCAACACCTGAGAGTACACTGAAACTTGTTGATATGGCCTTAAGCTGCAGGGCTATGTATGGAATGATCCCCAACACACATAATATGGTGACCACAACTGCGAGGGAAAAATTCTTACCATACCGTGTTGAAATAAAATCGGCAATGCTGTTTATCCGCTGGGTACGGCAAATGCGTATGATTTTTCTTAATAATGGCCAGAACAAAGCAGCCATGATGGTTGGCCCTATATAGATGGTAATGAATTCAATGCCCCTGGAAGATGCCAGTTCAACACTGCCGTAATATGTCCATGCCGTACAATACACCCCCAGGGAAAGCGCATATACATATGGGTTATTAATGATACTTTTTCCCTTTTTCAGTTTATACTCAGCATAGTATGCCACCCCGAACAAAATACACAGGTACAGTAAAATACTGACTATGGCCATCCAGTTATTCATGAGCCGCTGTTACTTTTTGGCCCCTTATGTTCCGCCGACCTGTACAATAATATGATACTGACCACCCATGCCACAGCTATATAAACAAAAAGCAACGGGATGCCGGCCACCATTTTTGATTTATTGGCAAGTGAAATAAGCGGGTAACAGAATACAACCATCATCAGCAGGGCAAGAAAGGTAAAGCGTTGTTTTTTTATCCTGTCGGGCATACAAAGTGATTAAAAAAAGAATAACATTCATTTACTAAAATTGAATTTAGTAAAGAATGTTATTCTTTCATAAATAAATCTTGCTTAATAATCGGTGATCTCTGCCGAACTCTCAGGCAGGTGGTCATAATAACCCTTAACACTGTAATAACCGAAAATGAGTAAACCGATACATATTGGTATAAATATGACCAAAATAATCACCCATTGCAATGTTACGTTAGACCTGGTTAAGTCACTGGCTTTCCCGATCTTGTCTGAAGCCTGCCAAAGCAGAAATGCTACTGTTGCAGGTGATAAGAGTATCCAGATAATTCCTAAAAATCTTTTTAAAGCATTCATATTAATAATTTTTTAAGTTTTGTAATTAATCCATTACGTCTGTATCTATTTTGTTGTTCAGGTAGATCGCTCCTATTATCAAACTAAGAATGGCAACTCCAATCGGGTACCACAAACCGGCAAGAGGGTCACCACCTGGATTTTCCGGTGTTTTGGTAAATTCAACGATCAAAGTTCCCAGGAATGGAACCAGACCACCAAAAACGCCGTTACCAATATGATAAGGCAAAGACATGGAAGTGTACCTGATCTTTGTTGGGAATAATTCAACCAGGAATGCTGCCATTGGCCCGTAAACCATCGTTACAAAAATAATCTGTATAAATACAAGAAAAACCATTTTCCAGAATGTCTGTTTATCCAGTTCCTTTTCTGTGACCACACCTGGTTTCACAGATTTTTTGTCAACACTTACATAAGTTACCCCATCCGGCAATGATGTTCCGGCAGGTACTTTTGCCTTAACCATAACGGTATCCATAGACGAAGGATCGGATTTTGATGCCAGGATGTAACCTATTGAAGCCGTTTTACCCGCATAAGATTCCGTTAAATGAAGTGTATCTGTTTTTGTATAAGTATATTTAGCCCCGTCGGTGTAAACACTATCATACTTGGTTGAAACGGTCACTTTCTTTTTATCCTTTGCATCAATTGCAGCCAGTGATGCGCCAACCGTTGTTTTTGAAGCATCAACCAAGGCTGATCTTGATGCCGGACTCGTCAAATTGAGAAAGGTTTTATATATCGGGAAATAACTAAGAATACCCAACAGCATACCGATCAGCATGATCCATTTCCGCCCGATCCTGTCGCTCAATGACCCAAATACAACAAAGAACGGTGTGGCAAAAAGGATAGCGATTAAAATGATGTTCCTTGAATCAACAAAATTCACTTTACAAACATTCTCAATAAACGATTGAGCATAAAACTGACCGGTGTACCAGATAACTCCCTGTCCCATTACTGCTCCAAAAAGTGCCAGTAACACCATTTTAAAATTAGCCCGGTGGCCAAAACTTTCTTTCAATGGGTTAGTAGAAGTTTTACCCTCAGCTTTCACTTTGGCAAACATTGGCGACTCGCTCATGCGCATACGGATAATGATACTTACAATTACCAGTAACAAGGATATCCAGAAAGGGTAACGCCATCCGCCCCATTCTGATGTGAAATTTTCAACACCCTGTGCTTCGCGAAGCAAGATGATGATACCAAGAGCAAGAAACAATCCCAATGTGGCAGTAGTTTGTATCCAGCTGGTCCAGAAACCCCGCCTGTTAGCCGGCGCATGTTCAGCAACGTAAGTAGCGGCGCCGCCATACTCTCCGCCTAATGCAAGGCCCTGCACCAAACGAAGTACCAGCACCAATATGGGTGCAGCCCAGCCAATAGTTTTAAAGCCGGGCACAAGGCCAATGGCAAATGTGGAACCACCCATCAAAATGAGTGTTAGCAGGAATGTGTATTTACGGCCAATCAGGTCTCCGAGTCTTCCAAATACCAGAGCTCCAAAAGGCCTTACAATAAAGCCTGCAGCAAAAATAGCCAGCGTGCTTAGCAATGCAGATGTACCTGAATCTTCCGGGAAAAACTGTTTGGAAATAACGGTGGCTAACATACCAAATATGTAAAAGTCATACCATTCAATCAGCGTGCCTACAGATGAAGCCCCGATGATGAACCCCATCCCTTTTTCCGGTTTTATATTGTTACTCATTGTTTTAGTTTTGAATTATAAAAAAATTATTACAGGAATATTTGTGTTTGCAACATCAGTTCACCTTTGCTGCCATTACGTTCCGGATTACCGCTTACTGTTTTATATAAAGGCCTGGTGCTGTATTGCAGCGTGATCTTTGCATTGTGCCCGTTAACGAGGTAATTCATACCGAGGTCAAATTGTCCGGATGCTTTATCTATGCGATCGAATTTTTTATATGTAAATGTTGCATATGGCATTAAAGCAGAACCATTTTTGAATTTTGGCAATAAATAACCTGCCTGTGTATACCAAATATTTCCTGTTCCAATTGTTGGTTGCAGGTTTCCTCCCCCAGCCCAGGATGTTTCTGAATTGGTTGCCAAAGATTGTGTTGTACCATGCAGGTTGAGGATACCGATATTACGGATATAGTTTTTACCGAAATAATTATTATAAAAAACGCTGTACACGCTTAATGCAGTACCCGTTTTTTTATTCAGGGGTAATTCAAGGAATACATCTGCGCCGAGGTTATACTGGTTGTGTTCTTTAACGGAATCAAGTGCAGAAGCCCTGCTGGCAGTTGCTCCTTTATGAGTATACCAACCGGCGCCAACATTCAGCACTTTTTTCTTTCCCAGGTAAGTTCCCACAAAATAGGGTAACGCATTGCTCTCACTTTCCCAGAACATATAGTTAAGGTAGCCACCGGTACTCCAGTTTTCATTTAAAACATTCACAGCATTTGCAGAGGTTACAGCAGAAAGGGATGAACCAAATGCAAATGGTTTATTGAGGTGAATCCTGTAATCCAGTTTTCCCAGCTGTCCTTTTGCATAGATACCCAGTTGCCTTGCAAACTGGTCTGTAGCTTCAATATTGAACCAGTTAAAAATAGGCGCATCCATTGTCATAAAGTTCAGTGTACTGTGACTGCTTAACCTTGAAACGCCGTTCCAATAATGCAAACCTGCACCAATATGCAGTTTCCCGGGTTTGATGGCATATTCCGTCCAGGCATCATGTATATAAACCTGCGGACGTTTTCCTCCCTGGGCAGTTGCACTGGAGCCGGTACCTAATGTGCCCGAACCACCACCATTTACAAAACTCTGGTTATTGATGCCCCAATGGCTTACAATCATGAAACGGGGAGAAACCTGCACCTGTACCAGGAACCTGGAACGGCGTATGGCTATATCAGTAGCATTCTTCTGAACCTTGCCATTGATATCAAGCGTACCTGGATTGTTATTCGTATAGGAAGCCCATATCTGGTGCCAGGTGATGAAGCGAATAAACTTCTGCCCCTTTTCATCCAGTTTTAAAACAATAGGTTTATAGCTGTGGTCAATACCGGGAGCATTGGTACCCTGTGCATACAGCCTGGCTGCAGCAAGACTACTAACAGCAAGGGTCAAACTAAGCAATCGTTTAAACATAATCGTTGGTTTGTGAATGATGAAAATTAAATTCACAACCAATTTCTGCATTAAACCTGTCAGTTATCAAATATCAACTATATCCATGCAAAACAATATAGTTTTAATATGCATTTTTCCTGAAACGTTCCCATTTGATGAGCATGAATTTATCACCCAGTTCGGTGATCATACAACCAGCACTTTTTAATGCATCACGGTGACTGAAATATTCTTTCAATTCGTCGTGGTTCAATACTTTATAGGTGGGCCTGTACTCATGGTTTGGGGGTGCTGTAACATGGTATTTTTTCACCCAGTTCATCACTGAAACATGACTGATACCAAGTATGCGTTCAATTTCCCTGTATGTTACTCCTTCAATAAACAATTGCAAAGCTTTTATCACATAATAAGGGTCTATGTTCTTGCCGTCTTTCAGTACAGTAAAAAAATAATTACAGGTTTTGCAACGGTAACGCTGTCTTCCTTTAACAATACCGCTTTTAGCAAGTTCCTCACTTTTACATTTTGGGCATGCAATCTGTTTCATCTGATAAAATTAAATGGTCAGGTATACTATTTTAGCATAAATATACCAATTTAGCAAAATAAATTTCACGCTGCTTTACAGGTTTGCTTATTTTTATATCCTAAAAAATGATTGCTATGTCATATCCTTATCAGATAAATTCATTTGAACAATACAAGTCAGACTATAAAAAAAGCATTGATGAGCCGGAAGCATTCTGGGGCCAGGTTGCTGAAAATTTTTACTGGAGAAAAAAATGGGATAATGTACTGGAATGGAATTTCAAAGAACCCCGTATTGAATGGTTCAGGGGCGCCAAACTGAATATCACAGAAAACTGTATTGACAGGCATTTGGAAAAATTGGGCGATAAGCCGGCCATCATCTGGGAGCCCAATAACCCGGAAGAAAGGACCCGCATTGTTACATACAACCGTTTACATAAAAGGGTTTGCCAGGTTGCACAAATGCTCACCAACAATGGAGTAAAAAAAGGCGACAGGGTATGTATATATATGGGCATGGTACCTGAACTTGTGTATGCGGTTTTAGGATGTGCCAGGATCGGGGCCATACACAGCGTGGTTTTCGGTGGTTTCAGTGCACAAAGTATTGCCGACAGGCTGGATGACGCACAGGCAACATTTATAATCACCTGCGATGGTGCTTACAGGGGAAATAAAGATATACCCCTTAAAAGTATCATTGATGATGCGCTGATCGGGAATAAGACCATCCAAAAAGTGATCGTATATACCCGGACAAGAACACCGGTATCGATGCTTAAAGGAAGAGACCTCTGGTGGGAAGACGAAATGGAACATGCAGAAACGCAAATAGAAAAGGATGGAGTGATATCCTTTCCTGCTGCAGAAATGGATGCGGAAGATCCGTTATTCATCCTGTATACTTCCGGATCTACAGGAAAACCCAAGGGTGTGGTTCACAGCTGTGCCGGGTACATGCTCTGGACAAACTATACATTTGTGAATGTATTCAATTACCAGCCCGGGGAAATTCATTTTTGCACAGCAGATATCGGATGGATTACCGGCCATAGTTACATTGTTTACGGCCCACTGAGTGCGGGCGGAACTTCGCTGATGTTTGAAGGTGTACCTACCTGGCCCGATGCCGGCAGGTTCTGGGATATTGTTGATAAACACCAGGTTAATATCCTGTATACCGCACCGACTGCCATCCGGAGCCTGATGGGATTCGGGCTTGACCCGCTGAAAGGGAAAAATCTTTCATCTTTGCGTATACTCGGTACCGTTGGTGAACCCATCAATGAAGAGGCCTGGCATTGGTATGATGAAAATATAGGAAAGAAAAAATGCCCCATTGTAGACACCTGGTGGCAGACAGAAACCGGTGGTGTTATGATATCCAATCTTGCGGGCATTACAGACTCAAAACCAGGCTGGGCAACCCTTCCGTTACCGGGCGTATATCCCTTACTGGTAGATGACCAGGGAAATGAAGTAACAGAAAAAGATGATCATGGCCTGCTGAAAGGGAATTTATGCATCAAATCTGCCTGGCCTTCCACCATTCGAACAACTTACGGTGACCATGAACGCTGCCGCACAAATTATTTTGCCACCTACGATAATTTATATTTCACCGGCGACGGTGCGCTGAAAGACGAAGCAGGCAATTACCGAATAACAGGACGGGTAGACGATGTGTTAAACGTAAGCGGCCACCGCATTGGTACGGCTGAAGTGGAGAACGCCATCAATATGCACTCCGGCGTTGTGGAAAGTGCTGTTGTAGGTTACCCGCACGATATAAAAGGCCAGGGAATATATGCTTATGTGATCTGTAACCACATGCATGGAGATGAAAACCTTACCCGCCAGGATATCCTGCAAACAGTGTCACGTATCATTGGCCCGATTGCCAAACCGGATAAGATACAGTTTGTAAACGGGTTACCTAAAACAAGAAGCGGTAAGATCATGCGGCGCATATTGAGGAAAATAGCAGAAGGTGATATGGAAAATGTGGGTGATACTACTACCCTGCTTGACCCGGCTGTGGTTGAAGAAATTAAGGAAAAAAGAATTTAACCGGTTTAAATTGTCATATTAAAAATTTCATTAAATTCACTGTTGAAGAGCCTGGTCAATTTAGACTGGTTAAAAACAACCCTTATGGAATTAAATACAAAGCATCAGGAAATTGAAAATAACATCGTTATTTTAAGAAGACATATTCTAAATATTACAATTTCATGTTTGTTGCTTTTTTCTATAAATACAACTGTAGCCCAGATTGGCATTGGCACCAACAACCCGGACCCAAGTGCGGCTTTACATGTTTATGATACGGCCAGGGGGCTTCTGATACCCAGGTTAACTGCTTTACAAAGAGCAGCAATCGTTTCACCGGCGGAAGGTTTGCTGATTTACCAGACAGATGCAATAAAAGGATATTGGTATTTTACTGATGGCGTGTGGCGGAATATGGCTGCTGCAATGAATGGCGGTAAACAAACACTCATACTGGCCGACAATATTACAAATGCCGAAGCACAGGCTAAAATTGCTGCAGAAGTTGGCCCTAATACACAAGAGATAAGAATCAACAGGTGCAGTAATCTTACAACTGTTGATCTTTCCATGGTAACCAGCCTTACTGAAATTTACATTTCCGGCAACCCGGTTTTACAAAGCGTTAATCTATCCAATCTGCAATCTATTGATGGCGGTTTTTTCATTGATAAATGCCCGTTGCTTTCAACCCTTTCTACAAATTCTATTACAAAAATTGGCCAGACTTTTAATGGAACTTACGGCCTGGAAATTAAAAACTCAGGTGTACAGAACCTGAATATGCCATTGCTGACTCAAATTAGCGGAACCATTTACATTTACAATAACAGCGCACTTTCGGCTATTAGTTTCCCGCAACTTTCCGATCACCCTTTAAACGGGTCATTTGCTTTTTCTATACAATTGAACACAACACTTTCCAATATTTCTTTGCCCGCACTTAACATTGTTGGAGACATTTCCATGGGGAATAATTATAACCTGGCTGCTGTTAATTTATCTGCCTTAACATCAGCAAATTCATTGTTAATAAGCAACAGCAATGTCATCACATCCATCGCCTTACCGGTTCTGAATAGTGTAAATATTGGAATAATAATTGGTGGAAATAGTTTACTGAATACCATCTCATTACCCTTCCTTTCATCCATAGGTAATTTTAATATTCAAAATAATGCTTCGCTGGCCAGCATTTCATTTCCTTCCTTAACAAGCATCAGCAATGCACAAAATGGAAGTTATATTATTAACAACAGCAATCTCACTTCCATTACATTTAATAACCTGGCCACATTTTCTAACCAGGCTTTTGGTTGCCAGGGTAACAAACTTCCTTCTGCACAGGTTAATAATCTGCTGAATAAATTTGTTTCTATAATTCCTTTATTAACCTATAGAGATTTTGATTTCAGGCAAACTTCAGCAGCTCCTCCAACAGGCCAGGGAATTACAGATAAAACAACTTTAGAGCTAAGGCCTAATGTTGTTTATACTGATTAAAATTTTATACCGTAATTCCAAATTTTACATAAATTAATGTCCAATCATACTTAATGATACAGGATGGCCTTTACTAACATAGGTATCTATAAAATACAACCAATTGCCTCATTTACAGCATCAAAATTATCATTTACCCATAAAAAGCTGATATTATTGTACCTTTACACTCATCTGCCGAAAATAGTAACTCCTTTTCCACAGGTGTATTAAAACATATAATACAACAAATCAGCAATTCATCATGGCAGAAACCTGGAATAAAAAGGAAAGAGAAAAGAAAAAAAAGCAACAAAAAAAAGAAAAGGCCGAGAAAAAACAGGAGCGAAAAGACAATCCGAGGAATGGCGACGGACAAGACAGTATGATCGCATACCTCGACGAGAATGGCAATATCTCCTCTACTCCACCCGATCCGAGAAAAAAGATCATCATCAATGCCGAAGATATTGAAATAGGTGTTCCCAAACATGTACCAGCTGAAGCAGGTGAAATTACAAGGAACGGTACTGTTACTTTCTTCAACCATGATAAAGGATACGGATTCATCAAAGATGTGCTAACCCAGGAAAGTGTATTTGTTCATATCAATTCTCTGAGTGAACCGATCAATGAACAGAATAAAGTAAGTTTCGAAATTGAAATGGGGCCCAGAGGTTCTAATGCAGTAAATGTAAAACTTATCAAATAAAAATACTCTCCGGTAAAAGACAGATACAGCTGCATAACTCAATGTAACATAGTTAGTCTTTTGCGTATTTGGCTATAATAATCTCCGGATATTCATTTTTCTCAGTTGCCCATTTATACAATAATTCACTGTTAAGTGGTTCATAGATATCTTTCTTTAACGGGTCAGTTGGTAATTCCCTGAAGGGAACAAGTAATAAATAATGTGGCTCCACATAATCATAGTGCATGTCAAGTGTCAACCCTTTAATCTGAACAAATTTATACCCTTTACTTATCAGGTTTTCTAATGCCAATACATTGAAAATTGTTGAGCCGTTTTTTGCCTCTGTTATTCCTTTTCGCATATGACTGATTATTTTCTTTCAATAACAAACAATAAACGGTTATGTTCATACCACCCAAATTATTAAAATACAAGATCGGATTAACAATGTTTAACCATTTAATTACATATCAAGCCATTAAAAAACAGGTTTTTTATTACATCAAAACGAAATTGAGTAAAAAGTATTTTCTTTAATTATGCAAATCAAAATCAGCAACTAATATGATTAACAACATTTTAAAATTGTTGTTTATTTTTAACTTCGCAAATCAGCAATTTCATTATTAAAATAGAAAAACAAATTTTATGATCCCGCACAGCAACGCTTATATTCTGGATAATACCCCTGCAAAGGATGAAATAGAAAGTTGGATAAACAGGCAGGCTGCTTTTTGTGAACCAAAATCAATTCATTGGGTTGATGGTTCGCAGGGAGAATATGATAGTCTGTGTAACTTATTGGTAAAAAAAGGAACATTCATTCCACTAAACCCTGAAAAGAGGCCCAATAGTTTTGCCTGTTTCAGCGATCCAAGCGATGTGGCAAGGGTTGAAGACAGGACCTTTATTTGTTCCAGGTTAAAAGAAGATGCCGGACCTACCAATAACTGGATGGAGCCTTCAGCAATGAAAAAAGTACTCGACAAACACCTGGAGGGTTGTATGAAAGGCAGAACCATGTATGTGATTCCATTTTGTATGGGGCCACTCGGTTCACCTTATTCCAGATATGGTGTGCAGATTACCGATTCTGAATATGTTGTGGTGAATATGCGTATTATGACAAGAATGGGTGAAAATGTGCTACCCTATATTAAAAAGAATGGTTTTGTAAAATGCATGCACACTGTTGGCGACCCGCTTGAAAACGGAAAACCAGAAAGTAAATGGCCCTGTAACCCTGATGTAAAATACATTTCGCATTTCCCTGATGAACGTATGATCATATCTTATGGTAGTGGGTATGGTGGAAATGCTTTGATGGGAAAAAAATGTTTCGCATTGCGGATTGCATCTGTTTTGGGAAGAGAAGAAGGCTGGCTGGCAGAACACATGCTTATCATGGGTGTAGAATCTCCCGACAAGAAAAAAAATTACGTAGCAGCGGCTTTCCCGAGTGCTTGCGGAAAAACAAATTTTGCCATGCTTATCCCACCAAAAGAATTTGAGGGATGGAAAATAACAACAGTTGGTGATGATATTGCATGGATCCACAAAGCAGGCGATGGTCAATTATTTGCAATAAATCCGGAATCAGGATATTTTGGAGTAGCGCCCGGTACGAATTTTAAAACAAATCCAAATGCAATGGAGAGTATCAGGGCTAATACCATTTTTACAAATGTTGCCATTACAAAAGATAAAGATGTTTGGTGGGAAGGGATGACCAAAGAAATTCCGGATGGATTAACCGATTGGCATGGCCAGCCCTGGGACGCTGCCAGTGGAAAACCCGCAGCACATCCAAATTCAAGGTTTACTGCTCCGGCTCATCAAAATCCGGCAGTTGATGAAAAATGGGATGATCCAAAAGGTGTTCCAATAGACGGATTTATATTTGGTGGAAGAAGAAGTTCCGGAGTACCCTTGGTTTATCAGTCTTTCAACTGGAATTTTGGCGTTTACCTGGCAACAACCATGGGCAGTGAAACTACTGCTGCTGCCTTTGGAGAAATAGGTAAAGTGCGCCGCGACCCGTTTGCCATGCTGCCATTCATGGGTTATCATATCGGAGACTATGTAAATCACTGGCTGCAATTTGGCAGAAACCTTCCAAATGCACCCCGGATATTTGGTGTAAACTGGTTTAAAAAAGATGAAAATGGTAAATTCTTATGGCCCGGATTCAGTGATAATATTCGTGTACTTATATGGATCGTGCAAAGAATAAGAGGCCGTGCATCATCTGTTGAAAGCCCTATCGGCTGGATGCCACGCTATGAAGATCTTGACTGGCGTGGGTTGGAAAATTTTACCCGGGAAGATTTTTCTAAAATTATGGCTGTAGAAAGAGAACCCGGTAAACAGGAACTTCTATCACATGAAGAATTATTCGAAAAAATATATGACAAGCTTCCGAAAGAATTCTTTTTCATGAGAGAATTGCTTTTATCTGCATTGTGGCGTTCACCTGAAAAATGGAAACTGGAATCAGAAGATCATTGATATATAACAGGTATTTGAATAAAATATCAACTTAAAAAAATCAGGCAACGGGGCTGTCCTGTTGCCTTTTTTTAAATTTATTAATATGCAAAACTGGTTTACCGAACTGTTTTCAAATAATTCAATAGCTCAAACCGTTTTAATTTTCGGGCTGGTTATTTCAGTTGGTATATGGCTGGGAAGGGTAAAGATCGGCGGAATTTCATTGGGTGTAACATGGGTTTTATTCATGGGCATGCTTTGCTCATATGTAGGTATTTCAGTTGATGAAAATACCGGCCATTTTTTAAAGGAATTCGGTTTAATCCTTTTTGTATATTCCATTGGGTTGCAGGTTGGTCCCGGATTTTTTGCCAGCTTAAAAAAGAATGCTTTAAAAAATAACCTGCTGGCAGCACTGATCGTTTTCATTGGTATTTTAATTACAGTGATTCTCTTTTACCTGAGCCATGATCACATTTCAGTGATGGCAGGAATCATGAGTGGCGCTGTAACCAATACGCCCGGGCTTGCTGCTGCACAAGCTGCTGTAAGCGACCTTAATATAACGGGAACGGATAAATCTCTTATCACACTTGCATATGCTGTAACATACCCATTGGGTGTATTCGGGATTATCGGGTCGTTACTATTGCTCAAAAGAATATTCGGAATAAATATTGAAAGTGAACAGGAAATGCACAGGAAACTGAATATTATCCGTGCCGACAAACCTGTATCCAATCACTATAGCCTGGAAAACAAAATGCTCGCAGGGCAAACACTAAATACTGTTTTTGAAATGCTGAAAGAGAAGATCATTGTTTCCAGAATGATGCACAAAAGTGAAATTTTCACCCCAACACCTGACACCGTGCTGGCTGAACTTGATGTTTTGCTGATTGTTTCTTCAAAAAAAGAAGTTGAACAGCTAAAACTGATTATCGGCCCGTTCAGCAATGTAAACCTTAAAACATCTGCAGAAAGTAATCTTATATCCCGTTCAATCATTGTTACAAAAAAATCTGTTACGCATAAAAGGCTTGGCGACCTGCCTGAATTATTCCAGCACAATTTTACATTAACGCGCCTTAAAAGGTCAGGCTTTGAAATGGTTCCCCACGGAGACATATACCTGCAACTGGGCGATGTGATAAAAGTGGTTGGCACCGAAGAAGGCGTAAATGCTGTTGCAGAAGCGCTTGGTAATTCTGAAAAGAAACTGGAAGTGCCGGATCTCGCTCCAATTTTCTTTGGGATCGTATTGGGTGTTGTTGCCGGAAGCATTCCATTTCATTTTCCGGGTATGCCGGTAGCGGTCAAGATAGGCATGGCCGGCGGGCCATTGATCATTGCACTGCTGCTTAGCAGGTTTGGCAATGTTTTTTACCTCACCAATTATACAACCAACAGTGCCAACCTGATGATCAGGGAATTGGGAATCAGTTTGTTTCTTGCCAGTGTTGGATTAAGCAGTGGTAAAAACCTTTCGGTTGCATTTGCAGACGGCAGGGGTTTTATCTGGATGATCATGGGCATTGCCATTACTATCATTCCACTTATTACCGTGGGAATCATTGCCCGGAAATATTTTAAGAAAACGTATTTTGAAGTATGTGGTTTACTGGCCGGAGCCTCTACAGATCCGCCGGCACTGGCTTTTGCAACTAAACTGGCTGGAAGTGATATTCCTTCCGTTACTTACGCTACCGTATATCCGCTAACAATGATCTTACGCATTATTGCGGCGCAGTTGCTGATACTGTTATTCAGTTAATTTTATATTCCTGAGATTACAATGGAATGTTACCGTGTTTTTTCCTGGGTCTTTTAGCCACTTTGTTTTCCAGCATGGCAAAAGCCTTGATCATTTTTCTCCGGGTATCTCTTGGTTCAATTACTTCATCTATAAATCCCCGTTCGGCAGCTGTATAGGGATTGGCAAACAATGCTGCATATTCGGCTTCCTTCTCCAGTAATTTCTTTGCCGGGTCTGCCGAAGCAGCAATTTCATTCTTAAAAATGATCTCACTCGCTCCTTTGGCTCCCATCACGGCAATTTCTGCAGATGGCCATGCATAGTTCATATCTGCACCAATATGTTTTGAGTTCATTACATCATAAGCACCGCCATAAGCTTTCCGGGTGATCACAGTAACACGTGGCACCGTTGCTTCACTGAGCGCATATAATAGTTTGGCGCCATTGGTAATAATGCCATTCCATTCCTGGTCTGTACCCGGTAAAAAACCCGGCACATCTACCAATACCATCAGCGGAATATTAAAACAATCGCAGAATCTAGTGAACCTGGCGCCTTTTACGGAGCTGTTGATATCAAGTACACCTGCCAGGCACATGGGCTGATTGGCAACAATACCAATACTCCTTCCGGCGATCCTGGCAAAACCAACTACCATATTATCAGCAAAATCCCTGTGTATCTCAAAAAATGAATCAGTATCGCAAATGCCATTAATAACATTGCGCATATCATAAGGCTGATTGGCACTTTCAGGCACTATACTTTCCAGCACTTCCCTTGTTTCATCAACTGGCGTATAAGGAAGTTTTGGAACCACATCTTCGCAGTTCTGAGGCATGTAACTGAGCAGTTTTTTTACATGCTCAATACATTCCATATCATTTGGTGCGGTTAAATGAGTTACACCCGACTTAATAGAATGTGTAGACGCACCACCCAGTTCTTCTGAAGTAACTTCTTCATTGGTTACTGTTTTCACCACATTTGGCCCGGTTACAAACATATAACTGCTGTTTTCTACCATAATGGTGAAATCGGTCATTGCCGGGGAATAGACTGCACCGCCGGCACATGGCCCCATGATGGCAGATATTTGCGGAATAACACCGGATGCCTGTACATTGCGGTAAAATATTTCGGCATAACCTCCCAATGACCTAACGCCTTCCTGTATACGAGCACCACCTGAATCATTCAGCCCGATCATGGGAGCCCCGGTTTTCATTGCCATATCCATGATCTTACAGATCTTCTCGGCATGAGTTTCGGATAATGCGCCTCCAAAAACAGTAAAATCCTGTGCAAAAACATACACGAGTTTTCCGTTCACGGTACCATAACCGGTTATTACTCCATCACCATAATATTGCTGGTTTTCCATTCCAAAGTCCTTGGTACGGTGAATGACAAGGCCTCCTATCTCTTCAAAACTGCCCGGGTCCATCAAAAGTGTAACCCTTTCCCTGGCGGTTAATTTTCCTTTCTTATGCTGCTTTTCATTCCTATCTGCGCCGCCACCCAATTTACTCAGTTCAAGCTTTTCCTTTAAAATTTCAACTTTTGATTTCATCACAAAAAAATATTTTTACATGTATTATTTAGCTAGCCTGCGTTTCCAACTGGTTGACCTGTTTTCAACTGCATGAACAATTTTTTGTTTATCCATCCAGCATCTTAAAGCAACAATAGCTGCAACTTCCGCATTTGCTTTTTGCTTTTCTTTAATCTTTTCAGGTGTATAATGATTCTTTACAAAGTGGGTATCAAATTTTCCTGAAATGAAAGCATCGTGTTCAAAAACAAATGTTCCGAAAGGTAATGTTGTGGAAACCCCTTCTATCCTGTATTGCATGATGGCTTCTTTCATTTTTTGTATAGCCTCTACCCTGTTCTTTCCCCATACAGCCAGTTTTGCAATCATAGGATCGTAATAGATCGGAATCGGCATACCCTGTTCATAACCATCATCTACCCTTATACCTTCACCGGAAGGCTTAACATATTTGGTTAATGTACCTATTGACGGCAGGAAATTATTTAGCGGGTCCTCTGCATAAACCCTCAATTCAATGGCGTGGCCGTTGATGTGCAGGTCATCCTGGGTAAAGCCAAGCTTTTCGCCCCGGGCTATCTTTATCTGTTCTTCCACCAGGTCAATTCCGGTGATCATTTCAGAAACAGGATGTTCTACCTGCAACCTGGTATTCATTTCCAGGAAATAAAAATTCAGCTTATCATCCATCAAAAACTCTACCGTACCTGTACTGGTATAATTACAGGATTTTGCCACCATAACAGCAGCCTCCCCCATTTTTTTTCTAAGCTCGGGTGTGAGTACTGCTGAAGGGGATTCTTCTACAACTTTCTGATGACGGCGCTGGATACTGCATTCCCTTTCAAACAAGTGTACTGTATTGCCAAAATTATCTGCCAAAACCTGTATTTCAACATGCCTTGGAGAGGTAACATATTTTTCAATGAAAACTGAACCATCACCAAATGAAGATTTTGCTTCGCTTATTGCCCTTTCCATTTGTTCTGCAAATTCTGATTCTTTGTCAACGATACGCATGCCTTTTCCTCCACCGCCAGCTGAAGCTTTTATTAAAATGGGATAACCAATTTCTGCTGCTATTTTTTTTGCTGTACCCACATCTTCTATTGCTTTATCAATACCCGGTACCATGGGAATATTATAAGTTTTTACACATTCCTTGGCTGCCAGTTTAGACCCCATAACCCGCATTGCATCTGGCCCAGGGCCAATAAATACAATTCCGGCATCTGTAACTTTTTGTGCAAAATCTGCATTCTCACTCAGAAAGCCATATCCCGGATGAATGCCATCCACACCCAAATCTTTGCAAAAAGCAATGATCTTATCGCCGTTTAAATAGGACTGACTAGATGCTGGTGCACCAAGGCATACTGCCTCATCTGCGAAAAGAACATGTGGCGAAAGCCTGTCGGCTTCTGAATAAACAGCAACAGATTTAATTCCCATCTTACGGATCGTATGCATGAT
Organism: Ferruginibacter sp.; assembly: GCA_018057635.1. Next base: position 18,926 of record JAGPDJ010000009.1, read on the forward strand.
CCGCAATGCAATTTCACCCCTGTTAGCGACCAATATTTTTTTCATTCTTATATTTATTTCTGAAGCAATTGTTTAAAATGATGAAATGAAAAACCATAAATCCGGTTAATCAAGTTCAACCAATACCTGGCCTTTTTCCACTGCCTGCCCGGTTTTTACCAATATTTTTTTAATGGTTGCATTCGCATGTATAATGATACTGTTTTCCATCTTCATAGCTTCAAGGATCAGTATTTTATCTCCTTCCAATACCTCCTGTCCTTCAATAACAGCAACTTCCATAACC
>JAGPDJ010000192.1 GCA_018057635.1 Ferruginibacter sp.
ACCAATAAACTGTTTGCTGTTCCAAAGCTTGTTAATAATGAAATAGTAAGTAACATAGAGCATGATATCCTGAAGATCGTTGTAGTGAACAGGTATACCAATGCGCCTGTTTCAAAGGCTTTCATAAAAAATTTCGGTATAAAACTCGGGGCCATTGCTTCATCTGTTGCACACGACAGTCACAATATTGTTGCTGTAGGAGCTGATGACGAAAGTATGTTGCAGGCCGTTAACCTCGTTATCAGGGAAAAAGGAGGTGTAAGTGCCGTTGCTAACGGAGAAGAACAGGTGCTTTCGCTTCCGGTTGCCGGATTGATGAGCCATGAAGATGGTTATAAAATAGCCGCTGCATATACGGCTATAGATAAAATGGTTAAGGAAAAACTGGGATCAACCTTAACGGCTCCATTCATGACTTTATCATTTATGGCATTGCTTGTTATACCGCATTTAAAACTCAGTGATAAAGGTTTGTTTGACGGAGATGAATTCAGGTTTGTGTAAATCGATGAAAATAGATCAGTACCTGGCAGAAACAACTTTCACAGCCACACTATCAGTTCCTTTTGCTGCAAAAAATTTTGATTTAAATGATTTACTGTCACCCGGGGCGATGGTTTCATAGATCATTTCATGGTCTTCTTCCAATAAAGCACCGGTTTTACTGTAAAAAGACAATTTTATATCTATATCCTTAAAACTTACCATTTTTGCATTGTTAACAATGGTGCCTTTTACAACAGTTTGACGAATCAGGTTTTTCTTTTCATACCCGGTTGCAGATAAAAAACGTTCAGGGTTCTTTTTTTCTATCTCTTCAACAGTTAATTTTACCTTTTCATACGTATTGGCCGTTTTCTTTTCGTCATTGCTGTTATTACAGGATATTATAAAAAAGCTGGCTAAAACCAATGAGCACAATGTTTTTTTCATGTTTTATTTTTTTCTGCAGGATTACCTGTTTTTTTTAAACAGTTCATTAAAAATACAGTTTCCTCCATGAATTTATTATAGTTTTGTCTGTTAATGATATTAAAAAAATAATTCCGCCAACTGAATAATCGGCTAACTAAATACAAATCAACATGATCAAAAATCTCAGCTCAACACATTCTCTGGTAAGTAACTGGGTATCTGAACTTCGGGATGTTGAAGTTCAAAATGACAGATTAAGATTCAGGCGTAACCTGGAAAGGATAGCTGAAGTGATCGGTTATGAGATCAGTAAACAAATGGAATGTGAAGATAAAGAGATCACAACCCCAATGGGAATGGCAACCTGTAAAGTGCTAAAACAACAACCTGTACTTGCAACAATTCTTCGTGCCGGACTAGCCATGCATAATGGATTATTGAATTATTTTGACCGAGCAGATAATGCTTTTTTAAGTGCTTACCGGAAACACAATGAAGACGGCAGTTTTGACATAAGGCTTGAATATATGAGTTGCCCGGAAATGGATGGCAGGATCGTGATCATCAGTGATCCTATGCTTGCCACAGGCTCATCCCTGGTAAAATCGATCCAGCACTTAAAAGAAGAAGGCGATATTAAAGAACTGCACATTGTTTGTGCCATTGCCTGTACCGTGGGAATTGAATATGTGTTGCGGGCTGAACCCAAAGCTACCATCTGGTGTGGCGATATAGATGATGAACTTACTGCCAAAGGTTATATCGTTCCGGGTTTAGGAGATGCCGGCGACCTTGCTTATGGCCCTAAAATGCAGAACTGATCAAAATTTCTTTATAATACTTTGTCGATAAATTACTTACCTATACCTTTCTTAATCCATTTTTTCATCTTATAGTAGCCTGAAAACACAGATTTTAATAAAATTTCGGTTCATCAGATGTTAATCCATCCTTTTTGGTGCAGCATTTTATTGTAATTGTGTATCTTTATCAACTAGAAAGAACATCATTGATAATGAGAAAATTAAGCATTTTTATCTTTACCCTGGCTATAACAGGATCTTTGAGTGCGCAAGATCCTCACTTTTCACAATTTTTTGCTTCACCATTAACGCTAAATCCCGCTTTTACAGGAAAATTTGATGGCCAATGGCGTTTGGCTGCAAATCACCGGGATCAATGGCCTTCTATACCAAAGGCTTATGTTACCACGAGTGCATCCGTAGATTTCCCAATATTAAAAAGCAGGATTCCCGAGGGAGATATATTTGGTGTTGGTATTTCAGGCGTTTCAGATGCAAGCGCAAATAGTGCTTTAAAATTAAATTATGGTTCCATTTCATTATCATACCACAAGGCTTTAGACGAAGATGGTTATCATACGATTGGAGCCGGATTCCAGGGAACATATAGCAGCATGGTTGTAGATGTAAGCAAACTTACTTTTGAAAGCATGCTCACACAAAACGGTTTTACCGATATTTCAAGAAGGGAAGTGCTTGCTAACGGGAGTAACCAGAGTTATATTGACCTGAATGCAGGTTTGTTATATTCAGGTTCTTCCAATGGGTTGAATAATTTTTATTTGGGAGCTTCCATGTATCATATTAACAGGCCCAAAGTAAGTTTTATTGATAAAAACTGGTTTTTAAGCGGCCGTATTACTATTCATGCAGGCGGTACATTTCCTGTTTCTGATGTAGTTTCTGTTAATACTTCGATTATACACCAGATGCAAAATAAAGCAAGCGAAACCATTGTTGGCGGCGCGCTTGCATTAAATGCAAACCCCGGAGAAGTGAATCCTACCAGTGTATATATTGGATCCTGGTACAGGTTTAATGATGCTATCATTCCTTATGTTGGTATAGAATTCCTTGGGCTACGGATTGGCGTTAGTTATGACATCAACACCAGCAACCTGAAAGCTGCGACCAATAGCCGTGGTGGTTCGGAAATATCGTTGATCTACATAAAACGTAAGCCTGAAAGTACCGGAATACCTTGTCCGAAATTCTAATCCCGTTTTTTCATACTTTTTAAGTTTCATTTCATTATGAAATGAAATACTATATTCTATAACTTATATTCTGTTTTTGCTTATTATCTTTTACAGGCATTAGTGTACTTCACTTTACCGGCCTTCCGCTAACGAATTTATTACCCCTGATGTAAAACCGGTAAGGCAATAACCCATCGGCTCCGGCACTTTCCACACCAATTCTTTTACTGATACCAATTGATTCTGTATTGATATTGCTTTCATCATCCTGGTACAATTTTATTTCTCCCTTCATCAGATCTTTACCGGAGTTGGCCTTGGTAAGCCCCAATGCTTTACCTACATTTCCGGGCCCTTTGGTTAATGTATGATCAAATGTTGTTTTCCCTGAACGGGCAAGCATTATATCTATTCCTAAAACAGGCTCAATGGCCCTAATCAGAATAGCATCAGGAATATCTTTTTTATTAGTAACAATATTCAGCATCTGGTGCATTCCGTAACATATATAAATATATGAAGTGGCCGGTGAACAATACATGTGTTCATTTTTAGGGGTACGCCTGCCATTAAACGAATGAGAAGCTTTATCAACCAGGCCTACATAAGCTTCCGTTTCTACGATCCTGCCACCGGTATTCTTTCCCTCAATACTTGTTATCACCAGAATGCCCAATAATTCCTTTGCAATTTGAACCACATCCGGGCGGTCAAAAAAAAATTTCGGCAACTGCTTCATCATATTATTTTTTCAAAATTAATACTGTTAACTATTCAAAATGAAATTAAACCAAATACCACATCATCATTTTTAAATCATCAAATTCATCGCAACTGCTGAAACTAAAGATCTTTTTGTTGAAAACTATCTCAGTAAGTGCCGCTGTTTTACTTCGCGGTAATTTTTTCTTATCTTTAAATTTCTATTTTCCTTTTAAAACTGCCAATGCTTAAAGAAATCATTATTGCCATACAATCTTACGGGCAGGCGCACAGGTTTATTGTAAAACACCGGCTATGGAAATGGATTCTGATTCCGGGGCTCATCTATACTATTCTTTTTCTTATAGGAACCTATTTATTTTTGATAACCAGCAACAATGCGATTGAGTTTGTGTTGCTGAAATCCGGAATAAAAACATGGCTTGATAAAATGCAGGACAGTTGGCTAAACTGGCTTTTCATCATCGGACAGGTAATTTTGTGGCTGGTATTATTTTTATTCTATTTCTCCCTTTTTAAATATATTTTTCTTATCATCGGTTCGCCGGTATTTGCCTACCTGAGTGAAAAAACAGAAAGTATCATAGAAGAAAAAGAATTCCCCTTCAGTTTCAGCCAATTGATGCTGGATATTGCACGTGCCGTTAAAATTGCGCTGAGAAATATGTTGTGGCAAACAGTATATGTAGTGAGCATTCTGATATTATCATTCATTCCCCTGGTAGGATGGATCGCACCGCTTGTATCGCTGTTTACCGAATGTTATTACCTGGGATTTTCTATGCTTGATTACAGTTGTGAGCGAAAAAAAATGAACACACAACAAAGTATAGAATTCATCAGCCGTCATAAAGGCCTTGCTATTGGAAATGGAATGGTATTTTACATCATGCACCTGGTACCTGTAATAGGATGGCTGTTTGCTCCAAGTTATGCAGTTATAGCAGCAACATTAAGTTTATTTCATGCCAGGAAAAGCCACGCAATTATTTTATAAATGGCAACAATTTACCTGATACCAAGTATGCTTGCAGAAAATGCTACGGAAACGATTCCCGTTTATGTATTGGATGCAGTAAAAAAATGCCAGGTGATATTTGCAGAAAATGAACGATCGGCCCGCCGCTTTTTAAAAAGCATGGATAAAGAAATCATTATTGACAATTTCGAATGGTTTGCCATACACAAGGCAGAAGCAGAACAGTTGAATCAATTCAGGAACAAAATTAAAGAACAAAAAAATATTGCCATTATTAGTGAAGCAGGCTGCCCGGGTGTAGCCGATCCAGGCCAGGTACTTGTTGATGCTGCACAGGAAATGAATTGCACCATAAAACCCCTTGTTGGACCAAGTTCTATTTTACTGGCTTTAATGGCTAGTGGTATGAACGGGCAGCAATTTGAATTTGCTGGTTACCTTCCCATAGATAATATGGAAAGGGCGAAAAAAATAAAAGAACTTGAAGCTGCATCTGCAAAAAATAACAGTACCAAGATATTTATTGAAACACCTTACCGCAATAACCAACTTGTAGAAAGTATCATTCAGCACTGCAATGGAAAAACAAGACTTTGCATTGCAGTAAATATTACGGGTGCAAATGAAAGCATCATCACCCGGCCAGTTTCATTTTGGAAAAGCAATAAGCCGGAACTACATAAACAACAGGCGATATTTTTATTGTACGCAGGTAACTGAGATCAATGTTCCACTTCTTTCATTCCCAATATTTCATCTACAACATAAGGACTGTATCCCCTCCAGGGAATTGAATTTTTATATTCCCTGTAATGCAGGTCAAAATATTTTCCGCTGTTCATCATTAATATTTTAGCAATACTGTCATTTGTTACAGAAAATTCAAATTCATA
>JAGPDJ010000193.1 GCA_018057635.1 Ferruginibacter sp.
CAAAAATAAAAAAAGCATTCTCGCCTTTAAAATTATGCCGGATACAAATTTCACCTATTACAATATTGGGCAATGTATATACAAATAATGCAGGGCTCGCTATATCTTTAGTGGAATCATAATATTTCCGGTCGGTATCCAGGCAGGAATTGGCATTTGCCAGTACTACACCTATTGATTCCGGAGTATATTTACCTGTTTCAAAATCATCCTGCAGCAAAACTTCTGTTGCCAGCCATCCCAGTTTAGACAAGTTATCCATTTTATAAAACTTTGGATACCTGAAACCAACTTGCTGATATGCCGATTGTAAAAAATCTGTAAGCCGCTGATCATCATTTTTAAACAGCAATGCTCCATTCTTAAGAACAGATTTGTTATAAATAATACAGCTGGATGTTATATAATTTTCCTTACTCAAAATCATGGTTGGTTACGCACTTAAAACTTTTTCTATTTCAATCATACGGGCCAGTTTAGTCAATGCTGTATCATGATTTTTTACATACGGATTGTTCATATCCCATACATACCCGGCCAAAACAGAGCAGATCATATTCTTAATTTCGGGCCTTGTTTTATCAGCAAAAAAGATAGTATCCAGTGTTCCATCATACCAGGCCATTACATAAGAACGGAAAGTATCAACACCCTGCATCATCGGTTTGGTATAAGAAGCATCCCAGTCAACAGCTTCCCCATTCAGTTTTTTTATTACAAGATGAGCCGCCAGTTGGCTGGAAACAGTTGCCAGCGTTACACCTGAAGAGAAAACCGGATCAAGAAATTCTGTAACATTGCCGGTTAAAACATATCCTTCGCCATAAAATTTTTCTGCAGTGGTTGACCAGGATTGCAGGACCCTGGGTTCAAAAACCATTTCTACGTCTTTAAATCTTTCTGCAAGATATGGTTGCGTTGCAATCAATGCCCTCAGTTGTTCCTCGGGCGTTCCTTTATAATCATCAAAAAATTCCGGGGAAGCCACAAAACCAAGGGATGTTTTGCCATTTGAAAAAGGAATTACCCATATCCACACAGCTTTCTGATGTACAATGATGGTGATCCTGTTTGGTTCATCATCCATGGAACGTTTTTTATCAACAGCGTGTGTAAACAATGCTTTCCTGGGAGCAAGGTGAGAAGGCCTGTCGAGGTTAAACAGGCGCGGGATAACCCTTCCATACCCACTGCCATCTACGATAAAGCGGGCATTAATTTCAGACTTGTTACCAGCTGCATCTTCAACGGTTGTTGTTGAATCAGTGCCATTGAATGTAATACCGGTAACTGTGGTTTCAAAACTAACGGGTACACCCATTTTTTCAACAGTTTCGGCAAGTGTCATATCAAATTCTTCCCTGGGAACCTGCCAGGTCCAGCTCCAGCCTTTTGTAAACTGGTCTGCAAAAAAGTAATCGCAAACCCTTCCATTTTTTACAAATTTGGCCCCGAATTTTTCCTGGAACCCTTTTTCTTTTACTGCTTCCAGGAAGCCGGCTTCCTCTAAAGCATCCATACATCGTGGTAACAAACTCTCTCCAATTACAAATCGCGGGAACCTGAGTTTTTCCACGATCTTAACTTTAAAACCTGCTTTGTTTATTATAGATGCGGCAACTGTTCCGGCAGGACCTGCTCCAATTACCAATACATCTACGGTTTCGTTTTTCATTTTTGTGTCATAAATGGTAAATAATTATTTCAATTTCTTACATTTCAATAATGACTGGCTCAATCCGATATTGTTTGTTTCTTCCACTATTTCAAAACCTGCTTTTTCTATACATTTAAAAAATACTGCTGCACTGTACATCTGGCTGTTCCCGTTGGCTACAGCAGTAAAATATAGTGAAGTTTGTTGCAGGCAGAATGCTGCAATTTCCAGTTTTTGTTTATCCCAGAAAGGTTCTAAGATGAAAATAAATCCGTTATCATCAAGTGCTCCGTAACATTTTTTTAAAATAGATACTATCTGATCTTCTGAAAAACAATCCAGGAACTGGCTCATCCAGATAGCATCAAAACCTTTGGGAAATTCAACAGCATCTTTTAAAAGATCTGCAGCCATGAATGAAACCTGTGCTTCCAGCCCATTTGCTGCTACTTCCTGTTTTGCCACATTCAACTGGCCTGGCAGATCAACAATTGTCACCCGAATATCCGGCGAAAATTTTGCTGAAGCAATGGCCCATTTACCGGTATTGCCCCCAATATCCAGTATATTTTTAATACCATCTTTATAAACAAGCGGCAATACATACGGGAAAGCATCATCTGAAAAATAGTGATCGAAGCTGAACCAGCTTTTTTGAATGTGTTTTGGCAATTGTGAAAGACCTTCATACACGGTTTTCCAATCGCCCAGTTGTTTTAATCCAACAGGTTTACCTGTCTGGATACTTTCTTCCAGGTAGAATAATCCCTTATAATTTACATCCTGTACAAAATCCATATTAACCTTTGTTAATTGGTCATGCAACATAAAATGACCTGTTTTACCAAGCGTATATTTGTTATCATTAACCAAAACCAGGCCCATTCCCAATCCTGATTCCAATAAAACCCTGGTACCGTATTCAGGCATTTTTACTTTTTCAGCTATATCCGGTAATTTGATACCTGCTTTACCACTTTCCTCAACTACTTTTAAAATACCTGAATCTCTCAGAATCCTGGCAGCCTGGAAAATAACAGGCCCAAATGCGATCCATTGTGCCCTTTCAATTGCTTCAAAAGCTGTAACAGTATCATTTGTAAATAATCCCATAGTTTAAATATCATTGTTTACTGATTATAATTGCAGCATTACATCCGCCAAAACCAGATGCAGTTTTGAGGCAGTTATTCAATACTGTTTTTTCAATGTTGCTGCATACATTAACCGGCTTTGTTACACCCATTTTTGAAAATCCTTTAGTTGGTATAACCACTCCGCTTTTGAGTGAATGTATGCTTATTACAGATTCTATCAAACCGGCAGCGCCCAATGTATGCCCGTAATATCCTTTTAAGCTGTTTACAGGAATAGATTGCATACCTGCCAGGGTAATGGCTTTTGCTTCCATTTCATCATTATACAAAGTAGCTGTACCATGTGCAGAAATGAATCCTATATCATCAGCAGCAAGGCCGGCACTTTTCATTGATTTGCTGATGGCATGAAATAATTCTTCTCCTGTTCGCGATGGGCCGGATATATGATTGGCATCATTGCTAACAGCACCGCTTTTAATAGATATTCCATTTGAATATGCTTTGTTTGCAGATAAAACAACTGTTCCTGCAGCTTCACCTAAATTGATACCATTCCTTTCTTCATCAAATGGTTTACAAGGCTCATTGCTGATGGCATGGAATGACTGAAAGCCCGACAGCACAAATTTGGAAACAACATCTGCACCGGCAACAACTGCATGTTCGTACTGGCCTGATTGTATCAGCCGCATACCCACGATCATGCCCAACAGGCCGGAAATACACGCATTTGAAACCACTACCGGTTCATTTACAAACTTACAGTAACGGGCAACCTGTTTTGCAGCATGGTGCAATGATATCCTTTCACCTGTATATGCTGTTTCCGATTCCAGCATGCTTATATTACCCTTTGTGGTAGAAATAATAAGAATCGTTTTTTTATCTGAAGGATCAACCGCACAATTCTCCAGGGCCCCATTAACAGAAGCAATCAGCAGTTGTTCAAATTTTGTAAACCCTGCCGTGTCATTTACAAGTCCATCAAGGTTATCAATTAATGAAGCATAAAATGGCACATCAGACATAGAATCATCTACATGCATTTTAATTCCGGAAGCAGACTTCAGTAAAAGATCAAAGTTCTCAGCAGCAGTAAAACCGAGCGGTGATAAAATATTATCTGAAATAATAAATACGTCTCTCATTATTTAAAAATTAAACCAACCCATGCTTCTTTTTCCATGCTTCAAAAAAAGGCGGATTAGACAATTGCAGCACAGATTCTTCTTTATCTAAAAAAACTTGTATTGATGAACCTGTTGCAACCAATATACCTGACACTGCATTGTATAACCGGTAACTAAATTTCATTTTAGCGGCTTCTGTTGGTATGTACTTTGTTTCAACAATAACCCTGTCGCCATACCTTAAGGAAAGTTTAAAATCGCACTGAACATTTACTACAGGAATAACAAAGCCTTGTTTATACACATCCAGGTAACTGAGGCCGTGCATATTGCCGAAAGCTTCACGCCCGTCTTCAAAATACCTGATATAATGGCCGTGCCACACAATACCCAGCGGGTCTGCTTCATTAAAGCGTACCTGAACTTCGGTCCGGTTACTCAATTCATTTTTCATAATTATTTTCAGATCAGCTGCCGTATTTAGATTTCCAGTCTTTGTACTTATTCTTATCTATTTCATCCAGCGTTGCTTTGATGGCTGATGCCCAGATATTTCTAAAGCCAAATCCACGCGCTTTTACTTCAAAGCGTTCAGACAACAATACTTTTTTTGATTCAAGGTCAATCAAGACAGTCCATACAGCAGCCAGGTCATCACCTTTTTCTATGCTCTTCATGGCTTCATAAACAAAGAAAATACCAATACCTTTTTTACCGGATATATTCAGTGCTTTTGCTGTAGCGGCCATATCACTTTCCTTTAACCGGAAAAAATCATCAGAATTTGAAGATACGATCTCTTCGGCATTTACCTTTTCATTGCGTGCATGCATTGCAGTGAGATCACTTGAAATATTAGATTTGTGAAAAGGTTCCTTAAAATCGAATTTCTTTGGTTCATTTAAAACCACATCATTAATACTTCTGTATATCCTGTTTTTAATATCTGTTGGATTTGCTGTAACACTGTTTATCAGCCTGGCTTTGGTAAAATCAATACCCAGGTAAGTAACAGGTATTTCACTGCTGTTAAAAAAATCTTTCAAAGTTTGTGCATAAGATTGCCCGGAAACCCCGCAAAAGAATAAAACGGCAAAAAGCCAGATTAGTTTGTTTGAATGTTTCATGATAGAAATTTTTATTGATTAATAATAAAGATTTTCATTTCACAGGTAGCAAGTATGCTGTCATTGCTTGTTATCTTTCCTGATATTACAGATACATCAAAAATCTGGTTCTCTATAGTTATTTCTGTTTCTATTTCACTGTTAACTTCCGGGTAACCAAAAATCTCCAGGTTCCTGATGCCCCCGATAAATCCAAGACGCACCTGTTTATTTTCTTCCCTGGCAATGTATCCTGCCCTTGCTGCAGCAGTTTGAGCAATGTTTTCAACCAAACCCGGTTCCTTCAATATACCGCCTTCAACAAAAATATTATCGGATGTTATTTTAAACAATGACCTGGTTGTTTTTTCTCCGGAATATACGATTCTGTCTACCATAACAAACGGCGGCCTTCGTGGTATGTATGAAAGTATTTCTAATGCTGTTCAATTCATAATTAATTATACCAGAAATTGTAATGATTAAACCATTGTT
>JAGPDJ010000194.1 GCA_018057635.1 Ferruginibacter sp.
GTGGCATTGAATGTGATATAGCCCCTTGCATCAAAATAATCATAGCCGGTGGTTTTAAAAGGTTTGTAAAAACCAACGCCCGGTACAGCTTTTACACTGTTTACACGGTCCTGGAAATAGGATGGGCCTCGTTCCTGGTTTTCAATGATGGTTGATGAGAATCCTATTTTATTGGCAATCCGCCCGCGAATAGAAACACCTCTGCTGTTCAGGTATTGTGTTTCATTGTTATCTGATTCATTGCCATATTGAAATTGCAATACCGGGTTTACCACCAGGAAGAAATCTTTGGTATTCACTTCCAGTAAATTGGGTTTGGTTTTGTAAAAAGTCTTCAGGATCGGCCGCCTGCTTTTAGCATCATCTCCTGGATTGGCAACCCACTCACTGTTGTTCATATACAGGCTGCGAAGGTTGTATTCATCTACTTTGGTAAGCTTTGCAGAACGGGCACTGTCTATCAGCTGAGCCTGCATTACAATTGCTCTCCGGTTATATGGTTTAAGGCCTGAAAAGTTAAGATCGGTATTTTTTTGCTGTTTGATCTCCAGCCTGTCTATAAAATGATATTCTTTAGAACCCTGTGTTAGGTAAGTTGATTGCGCAACAGCAGAGACCGGACAAACAAAAACAAATAGTTTGATTAAGCTTTTTATAATTTGCATTGAATTAGTATTTGATAAACAATCTTTATTTTCAAGTTATGCAAAGTTATCTGTTTAAAAACATACAGGTTGTAAATGAAGGAAAAATTATGTTCAGTGATGTATTGACTCATGGCGAACGAATTGAGAAAATTGACAACCAGATCAATGTTGCCCGCAGGGTTACAGAGATTAACGGTGAAAATTTGCATTTGTTCCCGGGCGTGATAGATGACCAGGTGCATTTTCGTGAACCGGGTCTTACACACAAAGCAGATATCTTTTCCGAGAGCCGGGCTGCAGTAGCCGGTGGCGTTACTTCTTTTATGGAAATGCCCAATACCATTCCAAATGCGCTTACGTTAAATCTCCTGGAAGATAAGTACCGTATTGCATCCAGGAGTTCGCTGGCCAATTATTCTTTTTACATGGGAGTAAGCAACGATAATGCAGAAGAAGTGTTGCGGTGCGTAAAATTCAAAAAAAATATTTGCGGTATAAAAATATTCATGGGAAGCAGCACAGGCAATATGCTGGTAGATAACCATGCCACGCTTAACCGCATTTTTGCAGAAAGTGATATGCTGATTGCAACACATTGTGAAGATGAACGGATCATCCGCAAGAATTATGAGCAGTTGAAAGCTTCAAAAGCTGAATTGATGCCATCAGACCACCCGTTGATCAGGAATGATGAAGCCTGTTTTGAATCTTCGCTGGTAGCCATTCAGTTTGCACAAAAATATAATAGCCGGTTACACATCCTGCACATCAGTACAGAAAAAGAACTGCAAATGTTTGGCAACATGCTGCCGCTGAAAGACAAAAAGATCACCGCAGAAGTATGTGTACATCATCTGCATTTTACAGCAAATGATTATGCAAAATTGGGTTATAAAATAAAATGCAATCCGGCCATAAAAGCACCCGGTAATAAAAAAGCGTTATGGGAAGCCTTGCTGGACGACCGGCTGGATGTAATAGCAACAGACCATGCCCCGCATTTGCTATCAGAAAAAGAAGCGCCTTACGAGCATGCGCATGCAGGATTGCCATTGATTCAGCATCCATTGTTACTAATGTTTTATTACAATAGCCTCGGTTATATTTCGCTTGAAAAGATAGCTGAAAAGATGAGTCACGCAGTGGCTACCTGTTTCAATATCAAAGAACGGGGTTATATCCGGGAAGGGTATTATGCCGATCTCGTGGTTGCTGATCTTACAAAACCCTGTACAGTACAACAGGATAACATTTTATATAAATGCGGATGGAGCCCGCTGGAAGGCCAAACATTCCCGGCCTCAGTTTGTAATACATTTGTAAACGGGAATATGGTTTATGGAAATAATACCATTATTGAATCTGTGAATGGACAGCGGATGGAGTTTGACAGGTAAAGAAATATCGCGATCAGGGCAAATTAAATAAATCTAACTGCATGGAGATAGACAAAACAACACTCAACGACCTCGCTGTTTTCAACACAGAAGAAGAATTTTCCATATTCCGTTACCTCGACTTCACACTTACATCTAACGGTAAGGAACAGTTGAAAAGGAACCTCCTTATTCCATTGCAAAGGATAGAATCCATCACTGGAATTCAACAAACGCTCGGCCTTATTTTATTAAAGCAAAAGCAATGGCCCGGCCAGATCAGCAACGGTTCAATCATGGTAGTGGAAAGGTTTTACGATGCCCAGGTAGACATGATACCGGCCAATGTATCTGCCGCCAATGCCTACAGTTACAAACTGCTGCATGCACCCGATTTTTCATTGATAAAGTATTCGGTCACCCATTGTTTCGATTTTATAAAAGGGATGTTGCAGATGGTGGATCTTTTTCTCCGGGAAGATTGTCCGCCGCCGTTACATAAATTACTGGAGGAAGTGAAAAAGATAACTGCCCAGGAAGCGTTTAACACAGTGCGGAGTTATAAAACAGCAAAGGAATTGTCATTGCAGCAAACCCTTCAGCTGGCACATTTTATTTTATACAAATTTAAAGCTAACATGCATTCATTGCTGCACATACATGCACAACTGGATGCCTGGTATGGCATGGCGATGGCCATCCAAAAACACAACCTGGTTTTTCCTGGTTTTATAGCTTCCGAACAACCATTTATAGAAGTATCTGGATTGTATCATCCACTTTTAAGCCATGCTGTGTCGTATGATGTAAACATGAACCGCCAGACAAATTTCCTGTTTTTAACCGGCGCCAACATGGCCGGAAAAAGTACGTTCATCAAAGCAGTAGGCATTTCAGTTTACCTGGCGCATATAGGGTTGGGTGTTCCGGCAAAAAAAATGGAGCTGAGTTTATTTGATGGCATGTTGAGCAACATCAATGTGATAGACAATATTACAAAAGGCGAAAGTTATTTCTTCAACGAAGTGCAGCGCATCAAGGCAACCATACAAAAAGTGAATGATGGCCGAAAGTGGTTAATTCTGATTGATGAATTGTTTAAAGGCACCAATGTACAGGATGCCATGAAATGCAGCACGGCAGTAATTGAAGGTTTGCTGAAAATTAAAAATTCGCTGTTTATTCTATCTACGCATTTGTACGAGATCGCTGAACCATTAAAAGTTCATCCAAATATCAATTTTAATTATTTTGAAACAACGGTGGAAAATGACCAGCTGATGTTTAATTACCAGTTAAAGAAGGGTATCAGCAACGACCGTTTCGGTTACCTGATATTAAAAAAGGAAGGTGTGGTGAAGATGCTGGAGGATTTATGATGGCCCATTTCGACATAGGAAGTATAACTTAAACTTACATTGTTATTCTCAGTAACTATTTGTTTGTACCGCAAACAAAAGACGCTGTCTAAATTTTTAGCCAGGGATCACATTTTAATAACTTTCAAGTTAAAGAAGTAGTAAAAAAGTTTTCTTAACTGATTACATTGTATAAATTTCAGAACATTATTAACCTTGTAGAAATAGCTTCGTGCAACTGGGTATGGAAGTATTTTATAAGTTATGTAATTTTAGTTTTTGTAATAATTTAAAAATTATTTTTAAAAACACGGCTATCACATGAAAATAGAAATATTAATAAAAAGTGTTAGAATATTATCCTGCATTTTTATTTGCATACTTACCACACATGTTACAGAAGCTCAAAATAAGGAGGATTGCCTGGAAGGGAATTGCAGAAACGGGTATGGTCTTAAAAAGATAATCACAACCAGGAAAGATCCATTGCGATTCGACCAGAAACCCTTGCGGAAAGGTTTATTGGGTTTGCCCACATACTATTATTATGAAGCCGGACAGTTCAATGGCGGAGAACTTAACGGAAACGGTTACCGGTTCAACCTTTACTATTCTACTCCCAAGCTTGAAGAAGAGCTGAGCCGGCTGATAAAAGCGAAAACTTCACTTGTGCCAAATGAAAAACAATACGGGTGGTTTGAGCAAGGTATGTATAAAGATGGCGTACTCAATGGAAAAGGTATGTTGATAGAATATGATAATATCAATGCCGTACCCATTCGGTTGCGGGAAGGTGAATTTGTAGAAGGGGCACTTACCGGAAACGGGACCAAAATAAATTTTGGCCAGTTTGGAGCTGTAAAAGACAGCAGTGGAAAGTTCATATTTACCCGGGGTAAGATATATAAGGGCAGGTTTGTAAAAGACATTTGCAAAGAGTGCACCGTAACAGAAAAAAGGGCAGCAGGCGAAGGCAGCTATACCGGGAATGATATTACGGAGTACCTGTTTTCGGGTTGGGTGATCAAGAATTACATTGTGCGTTCAACAGGTTCTTATATCATGGATGAATATGGCACCAGAGAGCGCAAACAATATGAAGACCTGGATGGTTATGCCGGCAAGCTTGAGATCGTAAAGCCATACCGGGCATTGTTCATAGGAGGGATAGAAATAGCGAAGATAGAAATGGCAGATCAGCCGGAAACTGTGAAGCAGGTAGATCTGGGTAAAGGCGCTACATATACAGGTGAAGTTGATGAAATGGGCAAGCCATATGGTTTTGGTACTATAAATGATGGGTATGGTACCATATATGAAGGAATGGTTGACAATAATCAACCGAATGGGTATGGGTTATATTACGCCTTGGTGAATTATTATAGAGAGAAGCCGGCTACTGGTGGTCGTTATATAAACGGGAAATTGATCTATGGGGCCAGTTTTTCACCTGGTACGGAATCCACAATTACCTGGGGCGGTGTTGACGACCCTGCGGCCAAAACAATTTTCACCAACGATAACCGGGATGTATACACAGGGCCGTTTATAAAAGTAACATACGCATACAACGATAAGAAATGGACCTATTCTATGAGCAGGCAGGAAAAGGGTACTAAGGTGAACGGGATCACCACTGATAAAATGGTAACGGATGGAAGAACTGATGCTGACCGTAAAAGGCAGCGAGTAGTTACTAATGGTATGGTGAAAATATATGACCTGGTGCCAGGTGATGTGGTGGTTGTTGATGGTATGGCCAGCCCGGTTATCAGCAAGAGTAACGGTTATGTTTACCTGAAGAATAACAAGGCACTCATAGGCCAGTCGGAAGTACAGTTATCAAAGTACAAACCTTCCGATTTGGAACAGGTTTGTAATTTTTGTAAAGGTACCGGCAGTACTTCGCATACCTACCAACGCAAACCCGAACAGGTAACTGAGTTTTTCTACCGAACAGAAAAAATAGTCGGCGATTTTGCTATTCTTACCCACCAGGTGCTGGACAAGCATACGATTACCAGGCATTACCAGCCCGAAACCCGCAC
>JAGPDJ010000195.1 GCA_018057635.1 Ferruginibacter sp.
ATTATAATGTGAATGCCACCGAAGGAAGGTTCCGCAGTTCAAAAGTGTGTGTTAATTCAGCCTCCAGCGATACAACCAGGATATTCTTTGAATATGCGTATTCCGGCAGCAATGCCCGCAAATATGCCATGGATTTTATCGACAGTATTCCTGCGGGTTATATTGTATCAGTAACCAACCTGAACCATATATCCAACTCAACTTTCATCAATGCATGGAAAGCCGATACAACAATACTAGGAAGCGGAAAATCGCTTTGGCATAAGTTTCATGAAATGGGTATGCACCAGGTTGATTCATTTACTTCCAACAGGCCATTCCTGTTTGTGTTTAAAAAGGCAGATACAGTTAATTTCCCGGTGAGGCAGCATGTAGGCGCTGCCGTTAATTTACAAATAGCCGACACCTTCCTTTTATCAGGAAAAGTGGTAAGCGGATCTGTGCAGTCACCCTGGTTTGGGCCGGTTACCAGTTGGAAGAATTTTAAATGGGACACAACGGGTTCTTCAGAAACCAATAACAGTTATTATGATATTTTCGGGCAGATGCCTAACGGTGATGAAAACCTGCTGACATCGGTATACGGTTCAAAAGATACTTCACTTGCATTTATTGACGCATCCATTTACCCGAAGCTGAGGGTACAAATGCATAATACCGATCCTCAAAATGCCATTCCGGCACAATTGAAGTACTGGATGATCACTTCTGATAATTTCCCGGAAGGTGCCATTTCGCCTAACCTTTTCTTTCAGTGCGCAGATACATTGAATACAACCGACTCAGTTAAATTACGTGTGGCATTTAAAAATATCTCAAATGTGTCATTTGATAGTATCAAAGTGAGGCTTACAGTTACAGGAGCAGACGGAATTGCTCATGTATTCAATAACCTGGCAAACGGAGCTAAGCTAAAACCCCTCATAGCAGGTGATACAGCCATCATTACATATTCAGTGCCTTTGTCAAATTTTCCGGGCAATAATGAACTGAAACTGGAAGTAAATCCGGAAAATGACCAGCCCGAGCAGTTCCTGTTTAATAATATATTATATAAACAGCTTTATGTGACTGATTTACATTGTTCGGGTGATGATATCACATTTAATGCAGCAGCATTTAGTGGAAATATGCAATGGCAGGCAGATACCGGTGCAGGGTTTGCCAATATCAGCGATGGTGCTCAGTATACAGGTACCAATACAAACAGTTTAACGATCATGAGCCCGGCATCCAATATGACAGGTTATAAATACCGTTGTGTATATACCGGATCTTACAGCAATACTTTTAGCCAGGAGTTTGTTTTAAAGAATATTTCAATCTGGGCAGGCCAGGTGAGTACAGCATGGGAAGATCCGGCTAATTGGTCATGTGGCATACTGCCTGATGAAAACACAGATGTTATCGTAAAAGAAGGCGCGCCTAATTACCCGGTTATAAACAGCAATGCAATTTGTAGAAGTATAAGTGCTACAGTAAACACAAGCATATTGATAAAAACCGGGTTTACATTACTGGTTGCCGGAAAATAGCCGTGTTACCAGGCAGCTTTTTAGGGTAAAAATGCATCTTTAGCACACAGGGCAATTTCCTGTGGATATCGTTGCAGCGAAGCAGTACATTTGCCGTAAAGTTGTAACTTTAAATTGTTTAAATCTGCAATTTGTGGCAGACTTATACGTTAAGCAGTTAAAATTACCGTAATCGCTGGATCCTATTAATCACATATCTATGAGGCAAAACCTGTTTGCATCCCTGTTTTTTATACTTTTTTCCCCTGCTATTGTTTTTTCACAATTCAGAAAATATTCCAATGAATTTTTAAATATCGGTGCCGGTGCAAGGGGGCTTGCTATGGGAAATGCCCAGGTGGCTACGGCTAATGACGCCACTGCAGGTTACTGGAATCCGGCTGGATTGGCAGGAGTTAAAGACCAGACCAATGCGGGTATCATGCATGCCGATTATTTTGCCGGTATAGCCAAATATGATTATTTATCAGTGGCAGTTCCGGTACAGGATAATAAAAGAACTCTGGGGTTTTCGATATTAAGGTTTGCTGTAGATGATATTCCAAATACCTTATTCCTGGTTGAGCCGGATGGAAGTATTAATTACAACAATATTCAAACCTTTTCTTCTGCAGATTATGCCTTGTTGCTCTCTTTTGCACAGAACATCCGGGAAACGGAGGATAAAACAATCAGTTTTGGTGCCAATGCAAAAGTGATCTACCGCAAAGTTGGCAAATTTGCCAGTGCCTGGGGATTTGGTATTGATGCAGGGCTTCAAATGCACGGAGCAAAATGGCATGCGGGTATTGTAGCCAGAGACCTTACCACCACTTTCAATGCCTGGTCTTTTAAATTTTCTGAAAAAGAGAAAGAAGCGCTATACCTCACCAACAATGATATTCCTGTAAAGTCAACTGAACTTACCGCTCCAAGGCTGGTTGTTGGCGGCGGCTATAAATTCAATATCGGTAATGCGGTTAAACTGCTGGCAGAAGTAAATGCAGATATAACGTTTGATGGTAAACGCAATACCGTACTCAGTGGAAATACAATCAGCTTTGATCCGCATGTAGGCATGGAAGCTTCTGTTAAAGATGTGTTCTTTGTGCGTGGAGGTATCACCAATTTTCAAAAAGCTTTATCAGACGGAGATACCCTGAACCAGAAGAAAGTCTGGATATACCAGCCAAGTATAGGTGCCGGGTTTAAGATCAGGAATGTGATGCTCGATTATGCATTTTCTAACCTGGCAAACCAGGAGAATCCTCTGTTCACACACATATTCTCATTACGCATCAATTTTGGAAACAAAAAAGATGAAAATTAATACCATCAAAATGATGAAAAGATTACTCGCCCCGTTTTTATTGTTGATGGCCTTCCAGGTAAATGCCCAATTGAACAATAGCTGGATAGACTATGGTAAGACCTACTATAAATTCCGTGTGGGAAAAGATACACTTTGCCGCATTCCCCAATCAACATTATCGGCAGCAGGGCTTAGTACAGCCAATGTTGCCCATTTTCAGTTATGGCGCAATGGCAAAGAGGTAAGGATATTTACCTCCATTGCCAACGGAACATTTGGCGCAGGTGATTTTATAGAGTTCTGGGGAGAAATGAATGATGGTAAACCTGATAAAACGCTTTACCGTGACCAGAATTTTCAAATAGCCGACAGGTATAGCCTGGAAACAGATACAGTGGCCTATTTCTTAACACTTAACCCAGCAGGAGGTAACCTTCGTTATACAGATGCAGTTAATCCTTCACCCGGAACAGGAGTAGCTGATGCTTATTTTATGCGAAAGATAGACCTGTACTACAGGAACCAGATCAACAGGGGAAAAGCTGAGGTGGTAGGTGAATATGTATATTCATCATCTTATGATGTTGGAGAAGGCTATGCGTCTTTTGACGTGGCTCCCTGCTGCGATTTTACACAGGAATTATTTAACCTCAATGTATATACTGCAGGTCCTGCAAACAGTCTGTCGGTTCGTGCAGCCGTTGCCGGTAATGCTCCCAATGCCCGCAACATCAGGGTTAAACTATTTGGAAATGTAGTGTACGATAATTCTATGAATTTCTTTGGTACAGCTGTAATTGACCTGAACAACCAGCCACTAACATTATTGCAAAACAGTGCTTATGTACCTTTATATGTAAACAACAACTCTTCTGTAACCAACGACCGTATAGTAGTGGCAAGCCTCGGTATCACTTACCCGGCAACCTTTAATTTCAACAACCAGAAGAATTTTTATTTTGAACTGGCTGCATCTGCTTCGGGCAATAAGCTGGAAATTGAAAATGTGAATTATGGTTCTGTTGCGCCTATTCTGTACGATATGACAGCGGGCAGGCGTTACATTGGTGATATTTCTTCGGTACCGGGTAAAGTAGTTTTTGTGCTTCCTGCATCTGCAGATCCTTTAAGAAGTTTTATACTGGTTAACCAGGAAACCGCAAACGTAAATACAATCAGTTCGCTTACTGCCAGGAATTTTATCAACTATGCCAATACAGCCCAGCAGGGTGATTATGTGATCATCAGCCACCCGGCACTTTACAACGATGGTAGCGGAAACAATTACGTGGAAGAATACAGGCAATACAGAACTACGGCTACGGGTGGTAGTTATGATGCTAAAATTTATAATGTTGAAGAATTAACCGACCAATTCGGTTTTGGTATCAAAGGGCACCCAACATCAGTAAGGGATTTTATCAGGTATGCCAACCAGCAGTTTGTTGTTAAACCAAAATATATTTTCCTTATTGGCCGTGGTATGAATTACATGGAACAAAAGGCCAATGAAACAAGCCCATTGTCAGATAAACTTAATTTCATACCAACATTTGGATGGCCTGCATCAGATGTTTTGCTTGCATCTGCGCCCGGTACCACATTACCGCTTGTTCCAATTGGAAGGCTCGGCGTGGTGAACGGAGGTGAAGTAAACAATTACCTGTTGAAAATAAAACAATATGAACAGGCTCAGCAAACACCCGGTTCAACCATTGAGAGTAAATTATGGATGAAAAATTTTATACATGTGGCCGGTGGAAAGAATACAGCTGAGAATGATGAGTTCAGGGCTTATATGAATAATTACAAGGCCATTGCGGAAGATTCGCTGATGGGGGCACATGTGGAAACATTTACTAAAACAGCCACCGGTGCTGTTCAGCAGGCCAACAGCCAGCGGATAGAAGAATTATTTGACAATGGTATCGGGTTTATCGGGTACTTCGGCCACTCATCTGCCAGCACTTTTGAATTCAACCTGAGTGACCCGCAGATATATACCAATGCAGGAAAATACCCTTTCTTTAATGTGAGCGGTTGCAGTGCAGGAAACTTTTTTATTTATGATCCGCTTCGCCTTTCCGGAAACCTGTCGCTTTCAGAAAAATATGTTCTGGCAAACCAACGGGGAAGCATAGGTTTTTTAGCTGATACACATTTTGGTATCCCGCCATTCCTGAATTTTTATAATACCAACCTGTATACTAATTTCTCCAGGGATATGTATGGTAAAACAGTTGGCGAACAGATCAACCGTTCCATCCAAAGCCTGGGCGGATCAAATCCGAATGTTGATTATTATACAAGGGTGCACCTGGAAGAAGTAACCCTGCATGGTGACCCGGCTGTTAGGATCAATTATTTTGAAAAACCTGATTATGTTATAGAAGATCAACAGGTGAAGATCAGTCCGGATATCATTTCCGTAGCTGATAACAATTTTACCCTTAAGATAAAAATGAATAATATAGGCAGGGTTGTTAATGATTCAATCTGGGTTTCGGTTAAACGGAAATTACCCAATGATACCATCCGGATTTTATACAACCAGTTAATACCTTCTATTAATTATGAAGATTCGCTGAACCTGACTGTTC
>JAGPDJ010000196.1 GCA_018057635.1 Ferruginibacter sp.
GAACTTAGCCGCCGTACAGGGTTACGCACTGGTACCACTCCGGATTTTAATTGGCTGGCATTTCCTCTATGAAGGGGTAATAAAGGCCTATAATCCATCCTGGACCTCAAAGGGCTATTTACTCAGCGCTTCAATTTTAAAACCCTTTTTTGCCTGGCTCGCAGGTGATTCCATGATATCGGCCATTGACTACCTGAATATTATCGGCCTGATAGCCGTGGGTATCAGTCTGCTCATCGGGATAAAAGTGCGCTGGGGTTGTATCGCGGGTATGTTGTTGTTACTGCTGTATTACCTGGCACATCCTCCTTTTCCCGGATTGCCGCAAGGCCCTGCGGAAGGAAGTTATTGGGTAGTGAATAAAAACCTGATTGAGATGGCAGCGCTTTTTGTCATCTACCTGTTCCCCCTCACTTCCATTTTTGGCCTGGAAAATTTATTTGCACGTAAAAAGGCAGACACCACATTAAACTAATCAATATGGCAAACGATACTAATAATTTTAAGCGATGGAACCGTAGGGATATTTTAAAAGCCCTTGGGGGAATTCCATTTGTTGGTGCCGTATGGTATTCAGGGGCCAGCCTGGCTGGTTCCGCTATACGGGAAAAGCAGTTTCTGCTGGAAACGCTGAATATAAAAGCATCGCCTCCCCCCGCTTCCGGCCCCATGAGTGGCAAACCACTACGTATTGGTATCATTGGTTTTGGTATCAGGGGCGAGCAGCTTTGCCGGGCACTAGGTTTTGCTTCCACCGGATGGCTGAAGAATATGAGCGATAACCTCGCAAAAAATCCAAAAGACACCCGGCTCGCCGATTTCAAGGCACAGGAAAACCTGAATGTGAAGCTGGCTGCCATCTGTGATGTATTTGATCAGCGGGCGGAAAACGCGTTGACATCCTTTAACAGCGGTGATAATAAAATCAAACGCTTTCGTACACATACTGAACTGATCAATAGCGGGGAAGTGGATGCGGTTATTATTGCCACCCCTGACCATTGGCATGCCCCTATTTCTATCGAAGCATTAAATGCCGGGGTACATGTATATGTTGAAAAACCAATGACCCATAATATCGCGGAGACCTATCTTTTACGGGATACGGTGTTAAAAAATCCCAAAACCGTTTTTGCCGTAGGGCACCAGCACCGGCAAACACAGAGTTTCCTGACAGCCCAGGATGTTATTAAAAAGAATATTCTCGGTCATGTGTCATTGGTTCAAACCAATACCAACCGGAATGATGATAACGGTGCCTGGCAATATGAAATTGCTGAGTCGGCCAGTCCAAAAACCATTGACTGGGATTTGTTCCTGGGCAATGCTCCTAAAGAGCCATTTAACCTGGAGCATTTTTTCCGCTGGCGTAAATGGTGGGCCTATGGATCTGGCTTGTCAGGGGATTTAATGACACACGATTATGACCGGATTAACTGTATCCTGAAAATGGGAATTCCAAAGACCGTAACTGCTTCAGGAGGTATCTATACCCACCGCGACGGACGAAATGTGCCCGATGTCATGCATGTAAATATGGAGTTTCCGGATTTCAGTACCGGAGGAAGCCAGGAAGCCGGAAAAGAGAAGGGAATGACCTTCGTATACAGTGCCACTTTAGGGAACCAGTTTGACAGGGGGACGGTATTGATGGGCCATGATGGTAGCATGGATCTGGGCAACCGGATTACCGTGTATGCTGATCCGAGGTCAACCAAGTATGCAGAACTGATAAAAGAACAACGTATCGAAGCTGGTGTTCCCATTTATCAGTATGACCCGGCAGTCAACGGAACAGACGCCGTTACTTCGGCCACCGCAAAATATTTCGCTAATAAAGGATTGTTGTGGACCTACCGGGATGGCAAACGGGTTGATTCCACTTTTCTTCATTTAAGGGAATGGCTGAGTTGTATCCGGAACGGAGGTACGCCAAGTTGTTCCATCAAAGAAGGCTTTGAAGAAGCCATTTCAGCCCATATGGGAGGACTGGCTTATAAATTGGGAAGAAGAATAGAATGGGATGCGGTTGAACAAAGAATTATAGCGAAGCCCGGCGAAGACCTGGATGCTGTGTTGTTGGGGAATACGTAACAACACCATCCTTACCAGAAACGGTTCGCATTTTTTGTTTCAGGCTGTCCACTTTTTTTTGTAAGCTTTGAGTCAAATAGTGTTTGTTTTTTTATTTGCAGATTTCTTAGTTTTAAAAGTTACAAAACTTCAACCTGTCACATTTTTAATAACAATCTCTTAAAGGGAGGTATCTTTTTCTGGATGTCTTTTTTTGACCATTTTTGTTAACATTGAAACTGCAAATGGGATTTTCACAACCAATAGAATAAAAAAGAAGAACAATTCAGCCATTACTAAAATTTGCCCAATAAATCCTTTTGGATCTGGATGAATATCGCCATACCCTAAAGTGAAAAAGGTTACTGTTGAAAAATAAAGTGAATTAATAATAGGGTGACGATCAAGATTCACAAAGCTGGATGAATTGTATAAAATAAGTTCCGAAAAGCAAAGTATTATTTCAATGGCTCCTAATAGAGTTAGGATCATCCAGCGTTGAAAATCGTAAACATAAAATTTGTTTTTATGAAAATTTGGTACAAGAATTAGTTCGCGA
Source organism: Ferruginibacter sp. (assembly GCA_018057635.1). The sequence goes on from JAGPDJ010000196.1 coordinate 2,633, forward strand.
CCAACAGCTGTGAGATTGTCTAACAAAAACCAAATTGGTAATATTTGAAGGGGAAACCAGCTTCTAAATTGTAGATTTTGTATTGAGCCTACTAATATTATCAATGAAGTAAGTATAATAAATTTAAAAACTATCCAAACTTCAGTTACCCACATAGGGAAAGCTTCATTTTCACCAATTTTTGGCTTATTCGCCTGCGCATACCATATAGTGGGTGAAACAAATTGTAAATAATAGGAAATTTGTGAAAATGCGTTTGTAAGGAATGATTTCTTTTTGATAAGACTTTTTTCAAGATTAAAGCGTATATCCTGTTCTTTATTATTATCTATTTGTGTAGCGTCATGCCATTTCATTTATTTAAATTTATCGTTGTTTTATTTATTATGAAATTATGAAGATTTGGGTTTTTCTGTAGTTGGCCTATTCCAATTTACACCTGTTTTTTTTTGAAACTTAAAGGTTGTTATGATATAGATTACTTCAATAAAAAGCATTAAAAACATCAGTACGCCCAAAGCTTTCTGGTTTAAATTAAAGTACAAATGTCCGCCAAGTAAAAAAGAGCAAAAGATTCCAATAATGCTATGATTAGGAATAATAAATCCAAGTTTTGCAATATTTTCTTTATTTTTTTCTTTAATTATTAGATAATATAGGGTTACTCCAAAGCAAATCACAATAATTAAAAAAATTGCCATTATTAAAAACGTGTACCCTATAGTAGAGGAATCTTCTAAATAGTTGTTTTTTGTCGGAAAGTTAATAACTCCAATTATTAAAACAATTAACGATAGAATTAGGTGGTATGCTGTAATTACTATTGAAAATATTTTTTGATCTGTTATTTGTTTTTCAATTGGGGTATTACGAAATACAATTTCACCTTTGCTTAATATTATTAAAGGTTTTACAAATGGGTAATAAATTATAGCGTAAATAATTGCAAATAATATTGCAAATCCCAAAAGCTGTCCCATATTATATTGGTTTTATTGAATCTGTTTATTTAATACGCAATTTCAAAATTGAAACTCGAGACAACCCTATCGTATATCCAATTCATTTCATTGTCGTATTCACCAACGGGCAAATTTAAGGTTACCTGATATATCTTTGAATCATAGTAACATTGAACTTGTTTACTAAGATATGTATAAGTTCGAGATCCTGCTGAAACAACATTTGTAAACTCTATTAAGTATGCAGGAAAATTATTAAGCTTTCCTTTTTGAATTTTAAAATTTTCGGCTTTGGTGTTTTGTAATGCTAATGCTTCATTAAAGTAACTTTCGAATTGGCTGTTAGAAGAGTAGCTTTCCGTAATGTCATTAGGATTTGCAGGTTTATCTGGCAAATGGCTAACTGAGACTGAAAATGCAGCCCCTTTATCTCGGTTTAAAGCTCTTGCTAATGTTATTTTGGAAGTGCCATTATCGTATTCCCATCTTTTCGGAAACTCGACTCTAAAATTATAAAAGCTATTCCTGTATACATTTATATTCCAGATATCGTGTTTTGGGTTTTTACTTGTTGCGGGAATTGTTTTTTTGTAATCTTGAATTTCTTGTTGAAAACTAGCTTCTTTTTTTGAGTTGTTTTCATTCTGTGGTTTTTTTACATTTTCTGTACAACCTATTGATAATAAAGAATTCAGCAAGAATATTTTTAAAATTATTTTGCTCATAGCTAAGTAGGTATAAAATTAATCTAATATACAAATTGTCGATATTACTACCAATACCTAAGTTGTGGTACATTTTTAAACAAACCCAAACCCATCCCCGTCAAACAACCCCTTATCACTCAGCTTCAGATGCGGAATCACTAGTAGGGCCATAAAGGAAAGGGTCATAAAGGGTGAGGCAAGGGTTGAGCCGAGTTCTTTCTTGGTGAATTGATCGAGCCGGGTATAGGCATCGGCAATTTCGTAGCCATCGCCATTGCTCATGAGTCCGGCTACAGGCAGACCAAGCACCAGTTCCTGTCCAAGGCCTACGGCACTCAGACCGCCTTGTTCGGCGATCACCAGGTTCACGGCCCGGCAGAGACTTTCATCATCCACCCCCACGGCCACGATATTATGACTGTCATGCGCCACGGAAGAAGCCAGGGCACCTAGTTTCAATCCGAATCCTTTGATAAAGGCTTTGGCCACCGGTGCTTCCTGGTACCGGTTCACCACCACGATCTTCAGTACATCATTTTCAGTATCACTTATTATTTCTCCATTTTCGAGTTTGGGTACAAGGTCCAGTCTGTTGGTGATGAGTTGTCCATCCAGGGCCTCAATAACGGGAATAGTTTTATCACCCGCATATTTGACTTTGAACGCTTCTTCCGTTTTAGGACTGCACGAGAAATTATTGACTGTTCCGGCTTTTTTACTTTTTAATCCTCCCTTCGCTGAAGCTACGGAAGGCAGGTTTGACTTTTTACTTTCCGCCACTACTTCTCCATCGATATACGTCCTGACTACTTCGAATTTCTTTAAATCTTCCACTAAAATAAAATCTGCAGGATCTCCAACTCTTAATAACCCCACATCTAACTTATAGTGTTCCACCGGATTCACGCAAGCGGCTCTGAGTATTTTATAAATATCAATTCCCTTCGCTACGGCTCTTGCACATAACTGGTTAATATGGCCGAGTACCAGGCTATCGGGATGTTTATCATCACTGAAAAACATCATTTGTTCCGGCCAGTCATGCAACAGGTCAATCAATGCATCAGAGTTCTTCGCTGCCGATCCTTCCCGGATAATGATCTGCACGCCGT
>JAGPDJ010000010.1 GCA_018057635.1 Ferruginibacter sp.
TGGCGAATGTGGACGCTCCTGAGCTAAGCCAGTACTATGGCCGGTTAGTGAAGACTGAGGTTTCAAAATTAATTCTTACAAAGATTGTGCGCATAGAGGTTTATGGTAAAGACCGGTATGGAAGAACTGTTGCCAAAATTACTGTTGCTGGAAAATCTTTGGACAGTATTCTGATCTCATCCGGATGGGCCTGGCATTGGCTTGAGTATTCTCACAACAAAACTTTATCTGTTTATGAAAGGCTTGCTATTGAAGCCAGTAATGGAATGTGGAAGTGTAAACACAATGTGCCTCCATGGATATGGAGAAAACTAAATAAGAAACAAAAACGGCTAAATGAAATGTGCCGATAAACATTTCAATAATTTTTTAAAACAAAATCCTATAAAAAATGGCAAAACAAAAAGGTATTATTAAACTGATAGGTAAGGTTGATGATTTCGCCTTTTACAAATCACAGGACGGGTACCTTGCCCGTGGAAAAGGTGGCGTGGATGCCAGCCGTATTGCAAATGATCCGGCGTTTCAGCGGACCCGTGAAAATGGCGCTGAGTTCGGTACTGCAGGTAAGGCGGGCAAAATCCTCCGCAGTGCGATCCGTGCTTTAGTGCAAAATGCTGCCGACAACCGCATGGTAAGCAGGCTTACCCGGGAAATGGTTAAGGTTGTGAAGGCAGATATTACCAATCCCCGTGGGCAAAGAAATGTAATTGATGGTGAAGCTGAGCTGCTGGAAGGCTTTGACTTCAACATCCGTGGAAAACTGGGCACCACGGTGTTTGCAACTTATAATGCCAAGATCAACCGTGATACCGGCGCAATGACGGTGAGTATCTCTTCATTCGTTCCAGTGAATATGATTGCTGCTCCATCAGGAGCTACGCATTACAAGATCAGTATGGCTTGCGCTGAAGTTGATTTTCAAAATGAAAAGTTCGTGGTGGATGTAAAGGAAACTGCACAGCTTCCCTGGGATAATGTTGCAACTGGTGACATTGAACTGGCCGGTGTTGTTCCAGCAAACAGCACGCATCCATTATTCATAGCCCTGGGCATTGAATTTTACCAGGATGTGAACGGAGTTAAGTACCCGATGAAAAACGGGGCTTACAATTCATTGGCATTGGTGAAAGTAAACGGACTGTAATGGAACTGGTACTATGGAGAACCTACCACCCGTCCGGGACAAACGGTGATATTCTTTTCAATGGTTTGAAATTGTGTAACAGCATTGAATTGCCATGGAAGAATAACCAGCAAAGGATATCGTGTATCCCGGAGGGTAAGTACGAACTGGTAAAGCGGTATAGCCTGCGGTTCAAATGGCATTTGCAGTTGAAGGATGTAAAGGGCAGAGACCTGATTCTAATCCACCCTGCCAATGATGCATTCAGGGAACTGAAAGGCTGTATCGCTCCAGTTACCACAATACAATCTCCAGGGAAAGGTTTAAAATCCCGGTCCGCCCTGGAATTGATCAAAGCAATCGTTTACCCGGTATTGGACGAAAAGAAACCATTCTATTTAACTATTAAATCTTAAAGTGATGTACACAGGTTTATCCGAAGTTGACATTGCCTGGAATTTATTTGAATAATCCAGGTAACCCATTATAGAAATACTCCTGTTGTGACAGGAGAGGATTGGAAAACAATTTTATTAACCATTAAATCTAAAGCAAATGATGTCAGCAGTTGACTTTGAAACTTTCTCCTGGAATTTATTTCAATAATCCGGGGAATGAATTCCGGAAAAATTCCATTTGAATCCGCAAAATCAGTAAACAATTTTTTATAACACATAAATCAAAATATCATGGGTGGCGCTTTGTACGAAGAAGTAAGCTCATGGATCCTGGATTCATGAAGCTAAAGAAAGAAACCCTGGTAAAGTAAGCTGACACTGTAAATCAACTTAGATTTTACAAATGAAAGCCGGAAACCAGGTTGTGGAAATTTATTTACAATTAAAATCTGTGAAAATGAAAATCACACAAAGGGTGAAATCACCCACACCAAAGTTTTTTAAGAAAGTGAGAAATATCGGGCTGGTCCTGGCTACAGTTGCAACTACCATTGTTGCAGCACCGGTTGCGCTCCCGGCAGTATTGATAAAAATTGCAGGTTACCTTGCTGTTGCCAGTGGCGTTGCAAGTGCGGTTAGTCAGACTGCAGTGGAGGGTGAATAATAATGCCATACTATTTTGACAATACAACCAAATCCGGAACCATTAGCGGTACATTGCTCAGTATCATATTTAGTATTGATAATGAGGATCTGCTAAAAACCGGGATACTTGCGGCAGTTGGAGCACTGGTTAGTTTCGGTGTTACCTTATTTCTGAAATTTCTTATTAGACAATTTAAAAAATGATTTTCTGCAGTTATGGTGAGTTGCAGTTTTATGAAGGGAGCAGAAATGCTCCCTTTTTTTATTCATACTTTTCAAAGAAGCGCTGAATTAAAAAGCGCTGTAGGTTTTCGGTGGTTACCAATTGCTGGCCCAGTGTGGTTTTGCTTTGCTCGAGTAAATCAAGTGCTTTCATGATTTGCTGAAATTGCTGCCAGTGCTGGAAAATGGATGGGGCTGTTTTTTTAAGAACAGTTCTGATATCATCCAGGTTAACAAATGGAATAACTGAACCGCGTAAACGGCTTTTGAATTTACCGGCTTTGTACAAGCCATAAACCAACCAGAAATAAAAATCAAAGGCTTGCTGGTTGCTGCAGTGTACTGCAAAACAATTTGCCCAGGGTACCAGACCGGGCTTTCCTGCATTATCTCCTTTGGAAAGAATAAAAAACATAAAAGGCTGTTCATTTACTGAAGAATGAAAACAGCGAATTTGAGGAAACATCATAAAAAGTTTACCAGCTGGTTTTACTAAAGGCATAAAAGCAATTAGGCCAGCGATAGGCAACTCTTATGCAGCGTGGGCAGGAAGGCAAGGTTTTTTGCACAAAAAATACTACCCGGAGTGAGCCAATATTAGCGCAGCCTGGCGAAACGAAGGGTGGAGATTTTTTTGCTAAAACCGAAGGCGAGCGAAATGTAATGGAGCGAAGACCTTGCCGACTTAATAGGCATAACTTGCCGTAGCGCTGGCCGTTGTATCTTTTTAATAGCAAAAAAATATTCTATATGGATATTTAGTAGGAAAATATATTTACTCAGTATTTTAAAATACCTGTTGTTGATTTTAGATTCATACCATTAAAAAATCCGTGAACTTTTACAAGATGTATACTTTCAATAAAAGAACTCAATAAGCTGTATTTACGTCGAGCCGGCAACGGCTGCAGGAGAGAATGAGGAACGAATGAACGGATGCGGCCGGCGAGTGCCAGCGACTGGGGCGCACAGTAAAATGGCCGTCAGGCTGTGATGGGCGCACAGTGGAGGGGTTTTATGTGGCATGCTTGCATGAGCGTGGCTATGTGCCAATAAAGCCCCGTAACGCAGGCGATGGCAGGCACGGCGAGCATAACAATATTGGCAGCGGGTGGACTGAACCTTGCTGAAATGAAGGAGCGACGAAAGAGTGGAATGGAACCAAGTGAGCTTTAAATAAACTTATTAAGTTACTTGCCGCATATTACTAGTAGGTTCCTCGCTGTGCTCGGAATGACAATGCGAACATGGTGAAATGGAACGAGAGAGGAGCGAATGAATGAAGCTGGGTGAAGGACGCAGGAGCTGCCCGAACGAAGGGTGGGTGAACTGCAAGGAGCATGACAGCCTGCGGAGCACCCGAAGGGCAATGCAGCTGCAACAAGCTTAAATACGAAAGAAATTTGTTGCTGCTGCATTGGGCTGGCGGGCTACTTGCTGAACCCACCCGGAGAGAGACCGCTTTACCGGGCGGATGTAAGTATTGGTATAAAAACCACCTAATTAAAATGAATATTGGAATACGGCAATGTAATGTTAGCTGAAGTTACATCTCACCTTCTACCATTATTCCTTTCCAATTTTCTGGGAATCCTTTTTCAGTCCATACTTGATTGAAGCGTTGTCTACTCCATATTCCTATTTTGACATAAAAAACCGCATAAAATATTCTATAATGAAAATTATTGGAATAGCCTTTTACATCTATCAGTATATCTTCAATGGTTTTGATTAAACTTGTTTCACTTTCTGCATATTTATATTCGATAGCACAGTTTAAAGATGGGATTAAAATATCTGGTTTATAACATTTGACCTGTGTTTGAAATGAAGGTGTAAAATGCGCAGTGAACTGAAATGTATTTTGTTCTGTTGGGGTGAGCATATTAAAGTGGAGAAATTCTGCATTTGCAAACGTCGCCTCGCACACTATTTTTACGGCATTGTAAACTTCAACTTCGGACTTTGGTTTTTTTTCTAACTTATTAATTATAATATGGGTGCTCTCTAAAATGTGTTCTAAATAAATTAAACCACTTCTTTTTAAAATCTCAGTATTTGTGTCCAAAAAACCAGGAAAGATTGATAGTAAGTTACGATAGGTTGTAATTAAACTACTAGTTGCATAGTCTCCATCATCATAAGAAGCTTTATACAAGTCCTTCGTCTCCTTATAAAATGGTTCAATTTCGGACTCTAATTGTTGTAAAAAACGATTTTGATTTAAGGATTCAAAATATGTAATTACTAAGAGTTTTATTCTTTTAGCATAAAATTCAAAATTTTCTTCAAGAAATTGAACATGCTCGTAAGTTTCATATTTCAAAGCTTCGCTTTCTGGCATATAATCTTTATAACCATGGAGGTCGTAAAAGATGCTTGACATCTCAACTAATGCTTTTCTAATTTCTTCCTGTTGGTATTCTTGTACTTTCATAAAATTTCAGCTAACGAACTGTATTTGCGAAGCGAGGGCTTCAGAATTCCGTCCGCCGGTTGCTGATGATTAAAAGTACTGAAATTTTTGTTGTGAAGGAAAACATAGCCAGCGCACTAGGAGCGTAGCAAAAATCGCTGGCGATTTAGAACTCGTCCAGCCGATAGCCGAAGATTATTAGCGATAAAATGCTGAATTTACTTCCTTCCGCCCGAAGTTTTGCAAATACACTGTTATATGCATGTGCGGCTTAACGGGAGATAATTTATTTATTTTGGAACTGAGCCTAAAATCATGTCAAGTTTTTCCGTAATCTCATCGTTGATAGTTTCAACAGGTAAATAATTAAGTATGTCAACAAAACGAGCTTTCGAAGAATCTCCAGGATATTCAAGGTATTTGTAGTATGCTTTTAATATTTTTTGTATTTCAGCACTTGCTTTTACTTCGGCCCAATAAGGATCAGTTGCTTCTCGTCTTGCCGCACCAGGCAAAACATCATCTAATGCTTTTCGCATAGCTTCTTCACGTTGATCAGCTTCTGAAGGCCCAAATAAATCATTTGAAATTTTTCCTTTTGCCCATGCTAAAAGAACTTGCTGATTAAAAAAATAATTTTCAATTTCATTTTTATTCCAAGAAGATTCAATAAGACCTTCCATTACATTTAGTGGATTATTGATATGATCATATAATGCAATTCCTATTAAATCATTTTTTGCATCCCTTAAACCTGAAAAATGATTTCTTGCCTGTGCCGGATCATTAGTATTGATAGTTTTATGAAATGAATTTTCAAGAAATGGAAGTACCGGATGTTTCAACATTTCTGCGAATTTTTTCAATATCGGCAAATCTGTCCCACCCTCCAAATATAATATCCAACCATTTGTTTGAGCTAAATAATATTCCTCAAAACCAATTGTACTTAACGCTTTAAGAATTTCTTTAGGATGTTTGTAAACTTTTGGAACTGAATGCGGATAAAAAGCAATAACAATATCATTAGTTGAAGCTGCTTTTTTTAGAATAACCTCTGAATGACTCGCAATTAATAATTGAGAGCCTTTAGATTGTGCAATATTTGCAAGCAAATCATAAACCTGCTCCTGTTTTAATATTTCTAAGTGAGCATCTGGTTCGTCTAATAAGATTACGCAATTGGGTTTTATTAAAATATAGGCCAATAGCAATATTATTTGTTGCATTCCTCTGCCTGAGGAACCTATTTCAAATTCATTACCATTAACATCCTTATATTTTAATTTTAAAATTCCTTTATTATCTAATTCCGGTTTTACTAGATCAATTAGGAAAAGTTTTTTAAGCTTTTCAGTCATTAATACCCAGTCATCTATTGGATTTCTGTCTTTTGCTAATTGAGCATTCTCGGGGTAGAGTACCTGAAAACATAAATTTCCAAGAACTTCAGCAGTTCTTCCTTCACCCATACGATATTCTACAGTAGAAAACAATAGTTTTTCCTCCTCAAGTTTTAGTCCTGACATTGGTGGAAGAAAAGCGACATTAATATTTTCTAAAAAGCTAACATCATCATTGGCAATATTGTTTTCTAAATTTTGTAAGGGCTTTACATAAATTGTTTCTTCAGTATCAAATCTAAATTCTAATCCGCAAAGCCACTCTTTTCCTTCATTAATCCCTTTTACAACGATTTCAATATTTACATATTTTGTTCCTTTAATTTTTCCATCTTCACCTCTTTCAGAAGCAATTGCAAATAAATTTGTCCAGATGGCTCGACTATTAGTTACTGGTATAGCAAACAAATCTTTTCTGTTTATGACTGCACCTGTTCTTATCGTCGCTTTTGATTTACTTCTTTTATCAATCCATTTTTGAACTCCATAATTCCATAAAGCCAAAGCTTGCAAAGCTGTAGTCTTTCCAGAATTATTGGGGCCAACGAAAACTACATTTCCTTCCAAAGGCAGCCAGTCTGTCTCACGGATAACTTTGAAATTTTTTATTTTAATACCTGTGACCATTAATAAGATTTAAGGAAAGTAAAGTACTGAAAAAATATCGAAAAGATTAAAAAAGGGTCAGAAATCAGTTTAAATTCAATAGAGTAGGCTTTATTTCGATAAGGAATTATTTTCCCAATAGACGCATTGCATATAACATGTGCATTTACGCAATCCTAAATTAATCTATTTCGGCAATTCATACAATTTATAGAGGATTGCCGCAAGGATTTAATGTTATTTCTTTCCAGCATGAAACTTTACTCAAATTTAATATCAGATACCAATTTAAATGCTAGTTGTATTTCCAGAGTAATTGTTGCAGGTAGATTGTACCCTTCTAAAAATATGAGTTCTGAACAAGCCTCATTTTTGTGTATTGAAATGTATTTAATTTGAGAAATCGGAAAGAACAATGAATGCCTTTGCTGAATTTGGAATACTTCTTCCCAGAAGAGATCGATTTGAAAGTTTGTCATAGTTGGATATTTACTAGCAAAGCTATTTCACGGGAGAAATAAGATAAGGAGAAAAACAACAGAAATTTATGGTGTTTTTCTCCTAAATGGAAAGGCTGGCCGGGGATTACCGACCAGCCTTTTTAGTATAGCCTTATACTGGTACTATACGATGCTGCCAGGCAAGGTGAAGCTGAGCTACCCCTGCTACTACCGGGCAATGATATATAACGTAAACGTACTGATCATTGTGGCAACCGGAGGTTACAAATGAAACCCATTTACGGCGTTTACGGCCCGGGAAATTTGACAATGGAATATTGGTTAGACCAACACCGAATGAAAAGGATGATACTGACATAACGAACATTTTAAATGAAAAAATAAAATACCTGCAATGTCTTAGCAGCGGCATTGAGCGAAGCATATAAATGGTATGTTACCGGAAAACTGAAGTGTAGATAAACTACTATTGCGTGCGTGAGCCACGAACGCAGGCGGAAGCGTTTATGCTGCGCAGCGATAAAACTGAACTAAGTGCCGGAGGCATTGCAGGATCTTACGCTGCTAATTTGCAGGATATTTTATTTTTTTTGAAATGGAGGCTGGGTAGGATTTTTATTGGGATGGTTTGAAATTAATTTTCTGTTATGTGAGGCTGGAACTGAGGCAGGGTTATAGTTTCATTCTTTGTATCCTTACTGCATTTAATATTGCCAGCAACGCCACTCCTACATCAGCAATAACAGCTTCCCACAAAGTAGCTATACCTCCAGCCCCAAGGATTAATACAATTATTTTTATCAGCATGGCAATTGATATGTTTTGCCAAACAATACTCCTGGTAATTTTTCCGATTTTAATAGCAGTAACAATCTTTGATGGCTGGTCGTTTTGAATAACTATATCTGCAGTTTCAATGGTTGCATCGCTTCCCAAACCACCCATTGCAATACCTGCATCTGCCAATGCTACAACCGGTGCATCATTTACGCCATCGCCAATAAATGCGATGTGCTTACCTTCATTTTTAAGTGCCTGCACTTTCTCTACTTTTCCTTCGGGCAATAAATCTCCGTAAGCATTATCAATACCTAATGACTGCGCTACTTTATCAACTACCGCCTGTTTATCGCCTGATAACATTACCGTTTGTATATTCAGTTTGTGCATTTCTTCTATTGCCTGTTTTGCATCTTCTTTTATTTCATCTGCAATAGTTATGTAGCCTGCATATTTATCATTGATAGCAATCACAACAACTGTATCAACCAGGTTATCAATTTCAGCAGGATATTCAACATTAAACTTCTTTAATAATTTTACATTGCCTGCAAAAACATTCTTTCCATCAACCGTGCCTTTCAAACCATGCCCTGAAACCTCTTCAACATTTTCGGCCTTTAAACTTTTAGCGTTATCACCTGCATATTCAACCACCGCTTTTGCGATGGGGTGTGTTGAATTACTTTCCAATGCTGCTGTAAGTTTTACCAGTTCATCTTTGTCAATATCTTTTGTTACAACATCCTGCACTTTAAAAACACCTTTGGTAAGTGTACCGGTTTTATCCATCACCACTACATTCACTTTAGTAATCACGTCTAAAAAATTGGAGCCTTTAAACAAGATGCCATTTTTTGAAGCTAATCCAATCCCCCCAAAATACCCCAATGGTATTGATACTACCAAAGCACAAGGGCAACTGATTACCAGGAATACCAACGCCCGGTAAAACCAAACATTAAAAATATAAGGGTCAGCAAAAAAGTATGGAACAAGGCATACTGCGACTGCCAATGCAAAAACAATTGGCGTATATATTTTGGCAAAGCGGCTGATAAATAATTGTGTCTGTGATTTCCTGGCAGTGGCATCCTGCACCATCTCTAAAATCTTACTCAGCTTGCTGTCCTTAAAAAGTGATTTTACTTTTATTTCAGAAACTCTGTCAAGATTAATCATACCTGCCAGCACCTGTTCGCCTTTTCTTTTTGTATCGGGTTTACTTTCACCTGTAAGTGCTGCCGTATTAAATGTACCTGCATCCGAATTTAACTCTCCGTCCAATGCAACCTTTTCTCCTGCTTTTACCTGGATAATTTCATCTACCTGTATCTCGTTTGGATGAATAACCTGTGTTGTTCCGTTTCTTAAAACGGTTACTTCATCAGGCCGTATATCCAACAGGGCTTTTATACTTCTCTTTGCTTTACTAACTGCTGAGTCCTGGAACCACTCGCCAATAGAATAGAAAACCATTACAGCAACCCCTTCACTATAAGAGCCGATTGCAAATGCCCCAATGGTTGCCACACTCATTAAAAAGAACTCATTAAAAAAGTCGAACCGGATTGCTTTGCGAAAAGCAAGGTTTAACACATTATAACCAGCCAGCAAATAAGCAAGTATATAAATTATTAAATCAACAGGAAATGCCGGCTTAAACTTAAAGCCAAATTCCATTACCAGCATAACAAATAATATAGCAAGAGAAGATAGTAAAGGCCAATGGCTCTGCCAGCCATCGGATTCATCCCCGCCATGATTGTGCCCATCATCTTCGTCGTGAACATCATCGTGATTATGTTTAACACCCTCTTTATGTTCATGCTTATTAGTATCGCCAGCAACAGCAGCAGCCACTTTTTTTGTATTGTCTTTTTCGTCTGTGTTGCAACATTCCTGTGCCATATAAATTATTTAAGAGATAAAAAATGATATTATTCCGGTTACTACTAAAGTCCATCCTGTAATTATCCCGGACTTATGTTCGAGTGTATGCCAATTTAATTTTAGTATTCCTTTGTAGGCAAGCCTTACCCACAATACCATTCCAGAAACTGATATGGTAAGATATAAAGCTGCTATACTTATAACAGCCCACAAACCGTAAGCACCTGCAAGCAGGAAATAGGCTTCTATTTCCATACAGGGAGAAAGAAACATGGCAACCACCAATGCCAGAATAATTTTGTTTTTGGGAAGTGTAGGTTTGGGAGTTTTATGTAAATGAAAATGCTTGTGCCGGTGATGCTGATAAATGAAAAATGCACCTAACAATATTAAAATGCCAGGTGCAATAAAATGGGTGAAATATTCAATTTTAGTTGCAAGCTGTAAACCTAACAAACCTAAAATAATACCTATTGCAACTGTACTTAAAGCATGTGCCAAACCCGAAATAAATGTTACCCTGGTTACTTCCTGTAAAGTCCAGTTATCTTTTTTGCCAATAGCCAATACAGGCAGCCAATGATTGGGAATTACTGCATGTAACAAGCTCAATAAAAGGCTTCCTATAAAGATGCTGTACATTTATTTTTAAAGTTTATTTTTTCTGATTAAAATTAAAAAGGTTACAGACGTTTCCATCTGCAACCTTTTATTTAAAAAAATGTAATTATTGTTATGCCGTGAAAGCACTTACTATTCCTAAAACGGAAGCAAGCATTACTAGGCATTTCCAGCAATTGAGCCTGTTCATTTTCATATTTATTGATTTTAGGTTTGTAAAAATACATACTAATTTGTTTTAGCATTGTTAATAATCGCCAGCAAGTCTTCTGGTATTTCCATTGGCTTTAGTGGCGGCACATTAGCGCCTCCTGTATTGCCAACAGGGATTTTACCTACAAATGATTTTACGCCGCCGAAAATAAGCCTTAGTAGTTGCCCAATAATTTCTTTACCGTTTTTTATTTTAATTCCAAACTTCAACATTTTCCAATGTACTGCAGTGTGTGCTACCGGATATGGCTGGCCCAAAATATGTGCCCTTTCTAAATGATACCAGCTTTTTTGTAATTCATTTTTTAATAATGCGGATTGAGCTTTACTTAGCTCATCCTGATAGTATGGCTTTAATGTTTTTGGCATTGAAGTAAATATCTTCATTTTAAATTTTTTATTCTTCTTCAAAATTGGTCATTTTAGCAGACACAAAAAATGCACCTTTGGTTACAATTTTTGCATCTTTTGGCATTTCCCGCAGTAAGGTTATTTCAGTATAGCCAATATCAGTTGTGCCTTTTGCAACCGGTATGCGTTTAAAGGTTTTTCCCGTTTCTGGTGCTGGTGTTTTTGATTTGAGTGAGTCTTTAGAATTTGGATTACCTGCATCTGCATTTTCAATAAGTACAAAAATATAATCCTTGCCATCTACGTTTACAATTGCTTCATTTGGTACGGCAGGGACCGTATTTTGTTCCAGGCTTATTATCGCTGTAACATTCATGCCATCAATCAATCCTGTTTTATCGCCCAGTACTTTTGCATGAATTGAAACTGCTTTGCTTTCTCCTTCGAAAGATGAACCCAAAGAAAATATCTGTGCATCGTATTCTTTACCAGGGTTATTCGTAACTGTAAAATGAATCACCTGGTTATTCTTTAGTTTAGGTAAATCTTTTTCATAAACAAACAAATCAAGATGTAGCTGGCGGTTATCCACTATTTCAGCAACTGCTGTTGTTACATCTATATAGCTACCCATTTTTACAAGTACATTGCTAACAACTCCACTGATGGGGCTTGATACGGAAAGTACTGAAACCAATTTCCCATTGGAAAGCCTTGCAGGATTGATACCCATTAACTGTAATTGCTGGGCAAGGGTTGAGCGTAGTGTTCTTAAACTTCTTAATTCAGTTTCTGCTGACTGTAGATTTTTTAAAGCTCCGGCATTGCCTTCGTTCAATTCTTTTTGCCTTTTTACTTCCAACTCGGCAAAGGCAATTTTTCCGCTCACACTCAGGTACTGGCTTTGGGCCTGTATAAATTCGGGATTGGCAACGGTTGCAATTGTTTGACCTTTTGAAACGTGGCTACCCGGTTGCACCAGCAAGGATTTTATTACACCGCTGTAAATTGAATTTACGCTGGCTTTATTTTGATTGGGAACTTTAAGCACCCCATTTGCTTTAACTGCTGCTGTTAATTGCTTTTGCTCAATAACACCTAATTCTACACCAATACTTTCTATTTGTTCGTTGGTGAGTGTGGCGGTATTTGGGTTTGCATGTTCCTCCGTGGCTTCGCTTTCGGGTTTAGCTTCGGCAGTCTTTTCTGTTTCGGCAGTTTTACTACCACAGGAAACAACAAAAAAAAGGTTGGCTAAAATCAATACTGTAATTAAAAACTTTGTCATCTTTTATATTTTATTGATTGATGTAATAATTGTACTGAATAACAGAATGGTTATAAACATTGAGATTCTCCAGGTAATTTTTTTGAATTTCAATGGCCTGTGTGAGAAACTGCGAAAGCTCGGCAAAACTAATTTCGCCGGCACGGTAAGCCAATGAAGATGCTTTGATGATCTCATCTGCCTGTTTTAATCCGGCAGTTTCATAAAACGAAAGCATATTACTGTTTCTTGCAATCTCCTGCTGCCTTAAAAGTTGTTGTGTATTTAATACCTGTTTGCTATAATCAAATTGCTTTTGCTGTACGGCCATTTCCGCCTCTGCAACTTTTACCTTGCTGCGATAAGCTTTTGCGCTAAACAAAGGGAATGCTGCTGTTACAGAAAAACCGGTGAAGGGATCTTTTGCCCCCCACAGATTCTGCGTAAAAAAGCGGCCAGAAAACTCAGGTTTGTTTTCATTTTTTATTACACTTATTCCTGCATTTGCAATTTTAATGTTTTGTGATTGCAAAGCCAGCACCGGATGGAGGCTGTCGTTTGCCGCACTAGGCATCATCAGTTTTTCCAAAGGCTTCATCATGGGCAATATCAAATTCTGCGAGTTAAGTAACTGCATTAATGACTGCTGCTGAATTTGCACATCATTATTTATCTGTTGCAACAATGCCTGTAATTCCATCATCCGCACATTGGCTGCAATACTGTCTAAACCGGGGCTATCGCCTGTTTTTACTTTCAGCACGGCTGCATTGCTCAGCGATTTATAAATACTATCCAGGCGATGATACAATTGCAGCTTATCCTGCAAATACCAAAGCTGGTAATAGATAGTGCGTACATCTCTTTTAATATCCACATCAATAGCAGCGGTATTAACCTCGTAGTATTTTAATTGCTCACCGTACAGATTTTTCTGTGCCTTGTACAAACCGGGCCATGCGATACTTTGGGAGATGCCAACTTTTAAAATGCCTTTAGTGTCGCTTGGGCGAAAGTCTTCATTTTCCGCAAACACGCCTGTTTTGGGAAACAGATTTGCTGTTTTTATTTGTGCTTTTCCTTTAACCATCTGCTGACTGTTTATGCCATATTGCAGATTATTTTTAGCCATCGAAATCACTTCGCTTACAGGTAATCTTTTTACAGCCCCTTCTTGCGCAAACAGGCTGGTTGATGATGTAAGGAAAATAATACCCGTTAAAATTGAAGCTACAGGATTAACTTTCATTTTATTTTTTTTGGAAAAGATGATATACAAACAAGGCAACACTACCAGGGTTAACAATGTAGCGGTTATCAATCCTCCAATTACTACAGTTGCTAAAGGCTTTTGTACCTCTGCACCTGCACCACTTGAAAAAGCCATAGGTATAAAACCTAAAGCAGCAACGGAAGCTGTCATTAAAACCGGCCTTAGCCGTATCCTGGTTCCCTCTCTTACTCTTTGCATTATATCTTTCATGCCATCTTTTTCCAACTGGTTAAAAGTGCTTACTAACACAATTCCATTCAATACTGCCACACCAAACAGCGCAATAAAGCCAACGCCTGCTGAAATACTGAAGGGCATTCCTCTTAACAGCAATGCAAACACACCGCCAATGGCACTCATGGGTATTGCCGTAAAAATGAGGGAAGCGTTTTTGACAGAATTAAAAGTAAAATACAGCATAAAGAAAATGAGTGCCAAGGCCAATGGAACCACGATCATAAGCCTCGCCGATGCTTTTTGCAGATTTTCGAATGTGCCACCATAAGTATAATAATAACCTGCCGGTAGTTTTACTTTTGCATCTAATTTTTGCTGTGCTTCTTTTACTACACTTGCCACATCTCTACCGCTTACATTAAAGCTTACATAAATTCTGCGCTTGCCTGATTCCCTGCTTATTTGCGCCGGACCACTTTTAAAAGATACACTGGCAACCTGTGATAATGGAATTTGATTACCGTTGCTCATTGGTACAAATAATTCACTTACATCATCCAGGTTTGTACGGTGTGTACTATCTAACCGTAACACCAAATCAAATTTTCTTTCATTCTCAAATACAACACCTGCTTCTTCACCGGCAAAGGCAGTGCTTACAACGTGGTTTATATCTTCAATATTTAAACCATAGCCAGCCAATTTTGCCCGGTCGTATTCAATGGTAATTTGCGGCAGCCCATCCACCCGCTCCACCTGTGGTTGGGTAATGCCTTCAATTGAGCCTATTACTTTCGCTACTTTATTAGCATACGTAACGAGGCTGTCTAAATTTTCTCCAAATATTTTAATGGCCACATCCTGTCTTATACCTGTCATTAATTCATTAAAACGCATTTGTATGGGCTGGCTTGGTTCGGCTATAACGCCGGGTATTTCGGATAACTTGTCTCTCATCTTATCAGACAATTCATAAAAACCAAGGTTTGACTTCCATTCTTTTTTATCTTTCAGTATCACCATTAAATCTGTGGCTTCGGGTGGCATAGGGTCTGTAGCTACATCACCTGCACCGGTTTTACCAATTACCATTTTTACTTCGGGAAATTTCATCAGCATCCGCTCTGCCATCATTACTGTTTCGGTTGTTTGTGATAAGGAAGATCCCTGAGGCAATACAAACTCAATCGCATAATCACCTTCTTCCAATGTTGGAATAAATTCGCCTCCCATATTTTTAAAAATAAAAACAGCTATAATCAACAACCCAACTGCGACAGCTACTATGGCATATTTTATTTTGAGGGCTCCTTTTAAAAGCGGGGCATAACCACGCTGAAACAGGTCCATCATTTTATCAGAAAAATTCTTTTCGTGTTTGGTGTTTTTTGAAAGAAAGAGGGCACTCATCATTGGAATGTACGTGAGTGACAATAACAGTGCACCCAAAATTGCAAAGGCTACTGTTTCTGCCATTGGTCGAAACATTTTCCCTTCTACACCCTGCAAAGAAAGTATGGGCAGGTAAACTATTAGAATTATGATTTGACCGAATGCTGCGGAACTCATCATTTTCTTTGCGCTGCCTTCTACAGCATGATCCATTTGATGCTGGGTAAGTCTGCCTGCAAGTTTTTGACTACCTAAATAATGCAGTGTGGCTTCTACAATAATTACAGCGCCATCTACAATTAAACCAAAATCTATTGCCCCTAAACTCATGAGGTTGGCACTTACACCAAATAAATTCATTAGTGCCAGTGCAAATAGTAATGATAAAGGAATGGCAGAAGCCACAATTAAACCTGCACGCCAGTTACCCAGGAATAAAACCAGCACCAGTATTACAATCAATGCACCTTCTATCAGGTTTGTTTTTACGGTATTAATGGCACGGTCAATTAAATTGGTACGGTCTAAAAATGCTTCTATTTCCACATCATCGGGTAGTGATTTTTGTACAGTTACCATTCTTTCTTTTACCAGCTTTACAACTGATGCACTATTGGCTCCTTTCATCATCATTACAATACCACCCACTACTTCTTTTTCGCCATTATATGTCATAGCTCCGTAGCGTGGTGGCGAACCAAATTGTACGGTACCTACATCTTTTATGAGTACCGGTACACCGCTTTGTATTTTTATAACAATGTTTTCAATGTCTGCAAAAGTTTTTACCAGTCCTACGCCTCTTATAAAATAAGCATTGGGCTTTCTGTCGATATAAGCACCGCCGGTATTTTCATTATTTTTTTCAAGCGCAACAAACACTTCGGGTATGGTTACATTCATGGCTTTAAGCCTGTCGGGGCTTACAGCTACCTCATATTGTTTGCTGATGCCACCGAAACCTGAAACTTCTGCCACACCGGCAATACCGGTTAACTGGCGACCTACAATCCAATCCTGCATGGTGCGTAATTCCATAGCAGAATATTTTGCTTCGCTACCTTTTTTTGGATGGATAACATACTGGTATATTTCTCCAAGCCCTGTTGTAACAGGCCCCATTTCGGGATTACCCATTCCTTTGGGAATTTGCTCTTCTGCTTCTTTAAGTTTTTCCGATATAAGTTGCCGGGCAAAGTAAATGTCCATGTCTTCTTTAAAAACTACGGTGATTACACTTAACCCAAATCGGGAAAAGGAACGCATTTCATCAATACCCTGTACATTAGAGAGCGCCCTTTCCACAGGATAGGTGATAAACTGCTCTACTTCCTGAGCTGCCAGTGTTGGGGCACGGGTAATTACCTGCACCTGGTTATTGGTAACATCGGGTAAGGCATCAACGGGTAATTTTGAAGCACTCCATAAACCCCAAATAATAAGGGCCAGGGTCATTACCCCGATGATTAGTTTATTCTTTATACTGAACTGAATAATTTTATTAAGCATATCTTTTTTCTATTTGGCTATATGGCCGTAAACATGAATCATTCTTTTTACAATTGCTATTAAAAGAATGCTACAAGCCAGCGTTATTAAAATGGTTTTGCTTATCGTAAGCAATTTTTCTTTTTTGCTTTTCAGACTTTTTTTTGTTGCCATTTTTGAAATGGGAATAAATGATTGATGCCCGCATACACCCAAAATGGGCTATGTAGCAATTCGATTAAGGAAGTAATTAAGATATTTGCGGAGGCTGCCAGATAGAATAATGCGCTTCGGCATTTAAGGCTACATTAAAAAGAGGATATTTTTCTGATTGAAATACTATTTTAGAAACCTGGGCTTTGGAAAAAGGAGCATAATATGCTGATGTTGCACAGCATGAGCAGGTACAAAAAGGGCTGCAGATCTCGGAATTGTGATTATGTTGCTGGTGATTGCTATTGGCTGAAATTTCTACCGGAGCCTTTACATTACACTCTTTACTGTCACAGCATGGAAGGCATGACAGGTAAAGAAGAAAGAAGCTCATTATGAAAGTAAAAAGTTTCATCTGGTGCAAATATAAATGTAATTATAACTAATTAAAATTTTAACCTTGCTACCTTGTTGCAAATCAGAAATAAGTAGAAACCCCAAAACTAAACCCGCCTGTATTTGCAGGAGGATTGCCAAGGATATCTTGTTGTTGCTGGTGGCGGTAATTTAAGCGCAACACAGTTTGTGTTGTAGGGCGGAAGCTGATAGCAGGCACAATGCTCCATATATCTTCAGAAAAATTTCCTCCTATGCTGGTAAACTTTCCTACATTCCAGTCAACATATTCAAACCTGCAGGCAACGTTGAATGTTTCTTTTTCCCATCCAAATATTTTTTTTTTAACAGGGGTTGAACAATATCAATAAAATCTCCGTGTTGCATATTACCAAACTGCTGGGTAAAGCTGCTGGGTACATTAACCTTAACCCATGCCCATTCGCCGGTTATAAAAGTATTGATCCTGGGCAAAGTGCTGTTGAAATCAATGGCAAATACATCTACCCTCCTTCTATCATCTAACCGCAACCCATTATCCTGGAACTTGTTATATACACCACCCATATACGACAACCCAAGTTCTGCAATTTCACTATTCTTTACTGCCAGCTTACCTGTAAAAAGCGGAAGGCCACTGTTGATTTCTTCAAAACGTTCGGAATTGTTTTTCGCAGCGGGCAGAAAGGTTTTGTTTTCCGGGTTATCAACAATAGAATTATTAAAACTTCCGGACAGATACAATTCATAGCCAAACATCCAGTCATTATCATAATGTTTTCCATACAAACCAAAACCTGCATTGCTCCAGGTAGCCGGTAACATATGTATATACGAAACCATAAATTAACCAATTTAGGCAATTCATACAAATTATTAAGGATTGCCCCAAGGGTTTAAATATTTCGTACCAGCATGGAAATTCACTCAAATTGGATATTATACACCAATTTAAAAGCAAGCTTAATTTTCAGGGTAATTGATGTGGGTAAATTGTACCCTTCTAAAAATATGAGTTCAGTGCTAGTTTCATTTTTCTGCAGTGAAATATACTTGATTTGAGTTATCGGAAAGAACAACGAATGCCTTTGCTGGATTTGGGATACTTCCTCCCAGAAGAGATCAATTTGAAAGTTTGTCATAGTTGGATATTTACTGGCAAAGCTATTTCAATGTGGAAATAATGGGAGGAGAAAAACAACAGAAATTTGGGGTGTTTTTCTTCTCAAAGGGAAAGGCTGGCCGGTAATTACCGACCAGCCTTTTAAGTAAAGCCCTTATACCGGTACTATACGATGCTGCCAAGCCAGGTGAAGCTGAGCCACCCCTGCTACTACCGGGCAATGATATATTATGTAAACGTATTGATCATTGTGGCAACCGGATGTAACGAATGAAACCCATTTACGGCGCTTACGACCCGGGAAATTTGACAATGGAATATTGGTGAGACCAATGCCGAAAGAAAATGATACTGACATAACGAACATTTTAAATGAAAAAATAAAATACCTGCAGTATCCTAGCACCGGAATTGAGCAAAACACATAAATGAGGGC
>JAGPDJ010000197.1 GCA_018057635.1 Ferruginibacter sp.
TTTCTTTTTTCCCACTCCACTTTCTTATTCTCTGAGAGCATGATAACGGCAACAGAAACCGAGAAAATAAATAACCAGGAAAGCATTCCCCCGATATTGATACGAATACGTTTAAAGATGATACCCTGGCGATGTATCAGCCAGGTGTAAATAAGCAACCATAGTAATACGGGCAGATAAAAAAGCACCTCAGGATTGCCCGAACGGAAGGTCAGGTAAACTAATCCGGTAAACCCAATTGAGAAATAAATAAAATAATTTCTTCCCGCAAACAAAGGGAAAATAAACCGGAACAACAACTGCGAAAGATAATAATAGGACAATGAAAGACAGGCCAGTACAACAAAACCGGCTACTGTATACCAGTCCAGGCTGAAAAAGTTAGTGACGTCAAACGAAATTTTTGAATCAGAGACAAGACTCCGTACCACATTAGCCAGCACAAATGATGAGTAAATGAGCGTACACAGGGACAATAAACCCAATAACCAACGCAATTTTAACGATAACCCGGATACCGGATTCTCAATATACCGGAGCTTCGACCATGCAAATAATACAACCCAGCATAACAGTAACGCATTAATAAGCAGATCTCCCAACGAACGCTGAACCGCATCTGCACCATAAATAACCGGGTTGAATATTTCAAACTGACGCAGGTTTAATAAGGAAGGAAAAAAATAGGAGACCAGCCGGAGATTTACTAAAAACAGGACCAATAAAGCAATTGATTTCCACGGGCCATATTTTTTTGAAGTGGACTCTGCTGCCAGATGAATAAAAAGGAATAAAAATAACAACGCCCCGAAACGCAGGAAAATGGTCAAAAGGTCATTAAATGGTACAGCCCCGGAAATTTTCTTATCCAGGTAAAATAGTGTTTTACCTGAAAAAGTTTTCACCGGAAACTCGGTAACAGCGTCACTGATCCGTACCCATCTGGCAGCTGTATTACTATAAGTAAATTTCTGTGGAAGATAATCCGTTTCAATAAAAAACTCAGACCAGACCGGGATCATTGCAAAGGCCAGCGTTCCGGCCGAATTTCCATCTGACCCGAGGCTTTTCTTAATTATATAATAATACCCATTGGATAACTGGGTAAAATATTCTCCGTCTTCTGCTGAAAGCATTTCCGGAGGGGGGACAATCAACTGATCACTCCAGAATTTCATGGTCACATCATAGAACTCATTTACGGAATAAAGAAAGATGCCATAGTTTCTGGCCGACAAATTAGTCAGCTCACTTAAAGATTCTTTTTTATTGAGTAACCTTCTGATTAAGGCGGTATCAGTTAACAGGTCGGTAAAATCCTTCTGTTGATTGCGGATATATGTTTCTGCAAGTCCTGCCTCCCTTGTAACAGAAGTGCGGCTGGAATAAAGTTTATTAAAAACAAAAGAAAGGGTAAAGAACAGGACTGCGAGTACCAGAAAACTGAACTTACTCCAAAATATATTTTTAAGTTGTGGCTTCACTTATTGGGCCGCTGTTGTTTGATGGTGTTCCAGATGGCATCCATTTCGGTCAGGGTCATGTCATTCAGATTTTTCCCTTGTTGAATAGCCTGTTGTTCCATTTGTGTAAACCGGTAGATGAATTTCTTGTTTGTTCTTTCCAGTGCATTTTCGGCATCTACCTGCAAAAACCGTGCATAGTTTATAAGAGAGAATAGTACATCTCCCAATTCATCCTCAACATCCTTTTGGAGTTTTTCAATATCCCCGCCCATTTTATTCGCCTCACGACTCACTACGGCAGATTTGAGCTCCTGCAACTCCTCTTCAACTTTTTCCCAAACCTGCTCTTTATTATCCCATTCAAAACCCACCTGTTTGGCCTTCTCCTGCAAACGCATGGCCTTTACTGTTGCTGGTAATGATTGCGGCACCCCGCTTAGAACTGATTTCTTACCCTCCTTTAATTTAAGCTTTTCCCAGTTTCTTTTTACATCCTCCTCATTTTCCACTTTTACATCGCCATATATATGCGGATGCCTTGCAACCAGTTTTTCACAAATACCAGTAATCACTTCATGGAGTTCAAATTGTTGTTGTTCGCTCCCGATTTTTGCATAAAAAACAATATGAAGTAACAAATCTCCCAATTCTTCTTTTACTCCCTTCCAATCTTCCTCCGTAATGGCATCAGCCAGTTCATATGTTTCCTCAATGGTCATTTGCCGGAGTGATTGAATAGTTTGTTTTTTATCCCAAGGACATTTTTCCCGCAGGTCATCCATTATTTCAACTAACCTCGTAAATGCATTTTCATTTTTTGTCGGCATAAGTATAGTTATATTTCGAAAACTGAAAACAGTATAAAGGCAGCAAATAATACAACCAGCATAATAATTCCGGATACATTCAATAATAAGAATTTAAAAAAGGTTTTCATATGCCTTTGGCCATAAAATCGCTTCATCGAGATATATAAATATACTCCCCCTGAAAGGAATAGCAAGCCGGTAAGTGCATCAAAAACTTCCAGGCCCGTTACTGTGCTGAGTTTATCCAAACCAAAAACGAATAATAAAAGGATAAAGCTGAAAATATAGTGATATATACTAAAAATGGCATGATCAGCATAGTAAAAATTTTTTCGGCGGATATACAGCAATTTTAAGATCAGTGCAAACAAAGGAAGTGAAGCAAATAACAGGTAAGGAAGTTTGTGCAAAAAAGTATTTCCCAATGTATTAAATCCTTTCCCCGGGTCGCTCCGGTACTTCTCTTTTAACTTCAGGTTCTTTCGCTGAATAGTTCTTTGCAGCCAGCCATCCCTTTCCACAGCAGGAATCGCTTTTTGTATTGAATCATACTCTTTCAGGTTGGTATATTTTTTACCACTCAGGTTGATAAACTCAATATCATCCCAATATTTTATCATATCCTCCCCGGTCAGTACTTTAGAGGTATCCTTTAACACTTGCAGCGCCTCCTTCCACATCTCACTTGCAGTATCTTTCAACAATTCCTGCTCTCCACGTTTTAAATAGTTAGCCCTTTGCTCTCTTGTCAGTTCAGTAGCGAGATTTATTTTAACCACATCACCGCCTTTAAAAAAACCAAAAAAGATCAAAAAGAATACAGCAGAAGTAAAAACATATTTTTTGACCGGATTCAGGTAGCTGGCTCTCCTTCCCTTTATATATTCCTGCGGTAAAAAACCAGGCCGCAGCAGCAGGAATTTCATCGAATCAAAAAACTTACTGTCGAAATGGGTGATATCATATAAGAAATGCTTTACCATATGCCAGAATGTTTCATGCGGAACCACATTTTCCTGGCCGCAATTCTGACAATAATTCCCTTGTACGGTTGTTCCACAGTTCAGGCAGTCTTTATCTTTTCGCTGAGGAATGTGAGACACTGTAAATTTTTCTTAAAAATAAGTACAAAAAATACAGGGAACCATTCTTTTTCGTTACTGAACAATTAAGGTAACTTTGAACAGTAAAAACCATATCACGACATGAAAATCCTTCTATTACCCGTTACTCTCCTAACCTCTTTGGCCCTGCAGGCACAGTATTACTATAACGATATAATTGGCACACAGGAAACTAACAACCTGATGAAAAGCTATGTAGCGAATAAAGTAAAAACGGTTAGTGCCACCGGGTATGATAACCGGGGTGTGAAAGCAACCGATTTTTCAGAATTCCAGGAAGTAAAGGAAAACGGCAGGGTCCTAAAAAACTCATCTATTAACAATTTCAATAAAACAGTTGTTTATTCCAGGTTTGACGAAAAGGGCCGTGTGATAAATATTACTGATTCATCAACAGCTATTCAGAGCAGCACGACTTATACCTATGATGCAACTGGAAGAGTTAGCCAGATACTGAATGTCGTAAAAGATTCTGCCAGTGACTTTGATCATTCCGAAACACATCAATGGTTTTACTCGGCATCCGGAAAACCTGAAAAGATGTGGCGTATCCTGAATAATACAGGAGCTGAAAATACCATTGACAGTCTTGAAGTACGTTTTATAACTGACGAAGATGGAAATACAGCTGAAGAAAAAACCTACAAAAAAGGGGTGGAAACCAGCTACCTCTATTACTATTATGATGACAGGAATCGTTTACTGGATATTGTCCGCTACAATACCAGGCTCAGGAAACTGATGCCGGACATCATGTTTGAGTATGATGAAAAAGATAATATAGCCCAGAAAACGACCACTACTTCCAGCCTTCACCTTGGCTACCTGATCTGGCGCTATATCTATGATGAAAAAGGTCTTAAAACCAAGGAAGTGCTTTTCAACAACGACAAGCAGATCACCGGGAAAATTGAGTTCAGTTATATTTTCGGTCAATAAGAATAATAGAGTCGGCTGACGCGGCTCATGGATAAACCTGCAGGATTATTGTTATTTAGCAGGGAAAGGCGAGGGCATGTTGCCAGGCCGGTTTGTCATATGAACAACGCAAACCCGATATTAATCAACTGGCGTAAAGAGCAAAAGGTATTTAACCAAAACCTTTCTTTGCTCCAAAAAAAACTGGAGAAGGAAGCTATTCATGACCTTAGAGTGGCTATTAAAAAACTCCGGGCTTACCTTGATCTATATTCCCAACTAAAAAAAGTGACTGATCCGGTTGAGGCCGGTCAGCAAGGGTTACTGGATAAAACAGAAGAACTGTTTGACACTATTGGCCGGCAACGGGATGTAGAAATTTGCCTGGAGGTATTGACATCTTTTAAAGAAGAAACAAATTATTCCTACCCGCAACTCACCCTTTATTTACAAGCCGTTTTAAAAATTACAAAAGCATGGTCCAACCAGGAAATTCATGGTTATAAGAATAAAGAGACAAAAAAAATTGCATTCGTTTTGAAACAAGACAATGAAATTGAAAATACCGGGGAGTTGAACCAAAATTTACAATCTATTATCAGGCACTCTGTCGGGGAGACAAAATCAAAATTCAAAAAACCTCACCTGCTTCGCAAAAACCTGAAATCAGTCTATTACTGGCTCAACTTATTAAATGACAATAGAGAATATCACCCGGAATTATTGCATAATATTCTTGATGACCTGGGTAACTGGCAGGATAAAGAAATTGCATTGCAAAGAATAAAACATTTCAGGAAAGATTACCTGCCCAAATCTTTTGATGAGTATAACAAGTTGAAAGAACTGGAACAATATATTGATGAAAAGAAAAGCATGCTGATAAAAGCAGCCTGTAACAAAACAAGAAAATGGATTAAGACAATACCATTATCATAAAAAAAGCGAAGCAAATGCTTCGCTTTGTGCCCGAGACTGGATTCGAACCAGCACACCGTTTCCGGCGCCACCACCTCAAGGTGGTGCGTCTACCAATTTCGCCACCCGGGCATCCCTTAATC
>JAGPDJ010000011.1 GCA_018057635.1 Ferruginibacter sp.
GAAGTGATTGCCGGTGGCCCCACGACGGCAGATACATCAACCTTTGAAGAAGCCATTCAGATAATATACAAATATAAACTGCAGCAAAAAATACCAACGTCAGTTATTCATCACCTGGAAAATGGCAGAAAGGGTTTACTTCCTGAAACAGTTAAAAACGGAGATCCTGTTTTAAAAAATGTACAGAACATAATTATTGGGAGTAATGCCATCGCCCTCCGGGCAGCTGTCAGTAAAGCAACCGAACTGGGCTATCATACTTTAATACATGAAAGCAATTTGAAGGAGGATGCAGCAATTGCCTCAAGGGATTTTATCTCACTATGTAAAAATTATAATGGCCCATTACCTGCATGTTTACTGATGGGAGGTGAAACAACGGTAACCGTTACCGGTAGTGGCAAAGGCGGAAGAAACCAGCACTTTGCCCTCGCAGCTTTGTTGGAAATGATGAAAAGTAAACATGATAAAAATAACAATGTAACTATTATGTCTGCAGGCACAGATGGAACCGACGGACCAACAGATGCTGCCGGAGCCATCATTGATAAACACAGCATTGATACAGTAAATCAAAATAATTTTAACCCTCAGCAATTCTTTGATAACAATGATTCCTATCATTTTTTTCAACAGGCCGGGGGATTGATCAAAACCGGCGCTACACAAACGAATGTTATGGATATAATCCTTGCTCTTATCGTATAAAATATAATGAATGCCGTATTTGTATATTTGTATAACTGTACACGGATTGAAAAATTCTTAATTGTGCAACCAGGAAATTATGTCGCTACGCCAGTTTATTGCTTCCCGTAAATTTTTAAGGCCATTGCATTTTATCAAGGATACGGCCATGCTTGGATGGAATGAAGTGGCATCCCTGTTTGGTTTACACAAAGATGTTTTTTTTAACCCTTTACACAAAATAATTGAAAAGCCGGTAACAGTTATACTGATAGGAGCCGGGCACCGGGGGAATATATACAGCAGTTATGCATTACAGAAGCCCAATGAAATGAAGATTGTTGCTGTTGCTGAGATTAACCCGGAAAGAAGAAGCAAACTGGCTTTGTTACACAAAATTCCACATACACATTGTTTTAAAGACTGGAAAGAAGTATTTGAAAAAGAAAAAATGGCAGATGCTGTTATCATAGCAACTCCTGACCAGGTGCATACACAACCCTGTTTAGCAGCACTGGAAGCTGGTTATGATATTTTATTGGAGAAACCGATTGCCCCAACTGAGCATGAATGCAGGCTGATCCTGGAAAAAGCCACAACAACAAACCGTATTGTAGGCGTTTGTCATGTGCTCAGGTATTCTCCTTATTTCAGGGAAATGAAAGAAGTGATTGATGCAGGCCTGATCGGCGATATTATCAGTTTGCAACATATGGAACCCATAGAACATATACACATGAGCCATTCTTATGTTAGGGGTAAATGGCGGAACAGTAAAAATGCAACACCCATCATCCTGGCAAAATCTTCACACGATACAGATATCATTCGCTGGCTTGTAAATAATCCCGTACACGATGTTCATTGTTTTGGAAACCTGCGCTGGTTTACCAACCGCAATGCTCCTGAAGGAAGCACAGAACGCTGCACAGATGGTTGCAAAGTAGAATCAACCTGCCCTTATTCTGCCTTACAGATCTATTACCGCGACAGGAAACGTTTATATGTTTTTGACCTGCCGGATGATGAATTGGCATGGGACAATTATATCCTGGAACAATTAAAAACTTCAGACTATGGACGCTGTGTTTACAGGATGGATAACGACCAGCCAGATCACCTTACCGTAAATATGCTTTTTGAAAATGGGGTAACAGCAGCATTTTCTATGGAAGCACACGTTTCATATGAAGGAAGAAGAACAAGGATCATGGGATCAAAAGGAGATATTATTGGAGATATGGAAACGTTTGTGCTGACTAACTTTAGTACAAAAAAACAAACCACCTGGAGTTTAAAAACAGACGCTCACGGCGGTGGCGACCAGGCACTCGTAAAAGACTGGCTGCAGGCTGTTTACCAGCAAGATAAAAGCCTGCTCAGTTCAACCATTGATGTATCAGTTGAAAGCCACCTGGTGGCATTTGCCGCGGAACGCAGCCGCAATAACAGAAGTATTGAAGACATCAGTATTCCAAAAACTAAATAAAAAGATTCACCTCCAAATAAATATCAACTTATACCTGCATCGTTTCAATGCTAACTGTTAAATAATTTTAAATAAACCAATTTCCCCGGGTTAAATATTTTTTTAACCAATTTTTCTCGTTTTCCTTATAAGCTCTGATTGATTTTAATAAAATAATACAACAGTTGCAATTGATAAAAAAGGCTTACTTTCTTTAAATTGTATCTTTACCATTTACGGATATATAAAAAAATTTACATTGAATAGTTTGTTTCAAAAATTCAAGCTTGGTAATGAGAAAGAAGAATATGAATCTGTAATTACAACCATAGACAATGGAGTAGTATTCCGTGGTACCAATTTATGGATTCTCATATTTGCCATTTTTGTTGCTTCACTGGGTTTGAATGTAAATTCAACTGCAGTAATAATAGGCGCCATGCTTATTTCACCCTTAATGGGGCCAATCATGGGCATCGGCCTCGGTATGGGCATCAATGATATTGCATTACTGCGAAAAGCCATGTATAATTTCACAGTAGCAACAGGAGTGGCATTAATTACTTCTACAATATTTTTCCTGGTATCGCCACTTAGAGATGCACACTCAGAACTTTTAGCACGCACTTCGCCCAATATTTATGATGTATTGATTGCTTTGTTTGGAGGGCTAGCAGGCATACTTGCTACTTCCAGCAAACAAAAAGGGAATGTAATTCCGGGTGTTGCCATTGCCACAGCTTTGATGCCACCTTTATGCACTGCAGGATACGGGCTGGCAACTTTACAGTTTAATTTCTTTTTGGGGGCTTTTTATCTCTTTATTATAAATACTGTTTTTATTGCCCTGGCTACTTTTGTAATGGTACGGTTTCTGCACTTCCCCGAAAAAGATCTGCACAATGCAAAACTGACCAAAAGGGCGCATCGCATTGTATGGGGAATTGTACTTCTAACATTATTGCCCAGTATTTATTTCGGCTATGATATGGTACAGCAAGACAAGTTTAATAAAAATGCTGCCCGCTTTATACAATATGAAGCACATTTCCCGAATGATTATTTGTTGTCTAAGAAGACAGATGCAAAAACAAAAAGTATCTTACTTGTTTTCGGAGGTAAGGAAATTTCTGCAGAAGAAAAATCTAACCTTACTGATAAACTTAAGCGATACGGATTAGGAGATGCTACATTAGAGATTAAACAGGGTTTCGCTTACCTGTCTGAAAATAATGATGGAGATAAAGATGAAAAGTATAAAATGATCAGCAGTGCACTGGAAGATAAGGATAAAGAACAAAAATTGCTACAGTTAAAACTTGACAGCATTTACAAACATCAGCAAATTTCAAAACAGGTTTATGCGGAACTGAAAGTGCAATACCCTTCATTAAAAAAAATTATCATCCAGCCTTCAATGGCGGTTACTGACAGTGCCGCGTTGAAAAGTGCATATTTAGTTTTAGTTGAATTAGCCGGAGGCTTGCCTGCAAGTGAAAAAATAAAATTAGAGAAATGGCTTAATATCCGTTTACAGCAAAATAATATTACATTAATATTTCAGTAATGATAACAGTAATCATACCCGCGTTGAATGAAGAGGCAACCATTGATTTTGTTGTCAGGCTTGCCATGCAATCGGTAAACGTTACAGAAGTAATTGTAGTTGATGATAAGTCAATGGATAATACCGTTGCAACAGCCAGGCAGGCAGGCGCTACCGTTATCACC
Organism: Ferruginibacter sp.; assembly: GCA_018057635.1. The sequence continues at coordinate 3,887 of JAGPDJ010000011.1, forward strand.
AGTACCAAACTAGGTAAAGGGGCTTCTATGAAAGATGGTGTACTTGTAACAAAAAATAACATTATTGTTTTCCTGGATGCAGATATTACTACTTATCCATCCAATATTATTGCCTTGTTAACAGATCCAATCCTTCAAGGGAGTGCAGATTTTGTAAAGTCTTATTTTTCCCGGCAGGCAGGCAGGGTTACAGAACTGGTTGCCAAGCCACTGTTATCGATCCTGTACCCGGATTTTCCAAAATTCTGGCAACCTTTAAGCGGCATGATTGCCGGCAAGAAAAACCTGTTTCAGAAAATTGAATTCGAAGAGGGATATGGTGTGGATATTGGCATATTGCTGGACATGTTCAGTTTGGGTGCAAAAATAGAAGAAGTGAACTTGGGACACATTGAAAACAGGATGCAAACGCTGGAAGAGCTTGGAAAGATGTCGAAGGAAGTGGCCAAAACCATCATAAAAAAATCGCAGGATATACCCAATCAAAACCTGGAGACATTTGAAAATATCCAGGTAATCAGGGAACAAATGGAATTTGCCATCCGGGAAAGTTTATTGTCGCTGAAAAAAATTGCCATATTTGATATGGACAATACCATTTTACGCGAAAGTTTTATACAGACAGCTGCGTCGGCATTCGGATTTAAAAATGAACTCATGGATGTTGTAACCAATAACAGCAATCCTTTTATCCGTACCAAATTAATTGCCAGGATGCTGAAAGGGAAATCTATTGGCGACCTGCTTTCATTAACAGACAGTATTGAAGTTACCGGTCATGTACAGGAAATAATAACGGAATTGAAGAAACAGGGTTATGTTACCGGAATTATCAGCGACAGTTATGATTGTATCACAAATCATCTTAAAAATAAATTCGGATTTGATTTCACCATTTCAAATGAACTGGAATTTTCAAAAAGTATTGCAACCGGGGAAGTCAAGATCCCTTCGCTTTTTCTATCAGATAACAACAGTATGTGCAAACATGATTATTGTAAACTCAATGGCATGATTGCTGTATGCGAAAAATACAATGTTGACCTAAAAAATGTTTTATTTGTTGGTGATGGCGACAATGATATTTGCTGTTTAAAAAAAGCCGGAATCGGCGTTTCATTCTGCTCTACCAGCAATATGGTTGATTCAGTATCGGATTATATAATAAAAGAACCCGACTTTAATCAATTGCTTACAATTATTAATTAAACATGATTACAGCTGCTATTATTATAATTTTTGTACTGGGTTATATTGCCATCGCATTAGAGCACCCGCTTAAAATAAATAAAGCTGCTTCTGCACTAATAACAGGCGTGGTTTGCTGGACCATTTACATGCTGCAAAGCGAATCATCTCATGAAGTTGGTGAAGAACTGCTGCATCACCTGGGTGAAATTTCTTCTATCCTTTTCTTTTTACTGGGCGCAATGACGATTGTAGAACTGATAGACTCACACAACGGGTTTGATATCATCACACAAAAAATTACCACTTCCAGTAAACAAAAATTATTACTGATCATTACCCTGATCACCTTTTTTCTTTCGGCATTGCTTGATAATTTAACCACAGCCATTGTGATGACGTCATTGTGTGCAAAGCTGTTGAGTGAAAAAGAAGACAGGTTATGGTTTGCCGGCATGATCGTGATAGCTGCAAACGCCGGCGGAGCCTGGTCGCCGTTGGGAGATGTAACAACAACGATGCTTTGGATAGGAGGTCAGATCACAGCACTTAATATCATGAAACAACTGATATTGCCCAGCATTGCTGTATGCATCATCCCGGCCCTGATCGTATCATACCGTTATAAAGGAAAAAAAATTACATACATACCGGTTATGGAATCAACAACTGCTGAAAAAAAAGACGGAAAAATCATTCTTTTGGCAGGAATCGGGTTTTTGATTTTTGTACCTGTTTTCAAAACCATCACTCATCTGCCTCCTTTCATGGGTATGTTACTTGCATTGGGACTTATGTGGGTGATCACCACTTTTCTTCACAAAAGTAAAGATGCTGAACATGCTGCTAAATATACCGTTGCCAGGGCTTTACAAAAAGTGGACACACCAAGTATTTTATTTTTCCTTGGAATATTACTCGCTGTTTCCGCCCTACAATCTTATGGAATATTGAAAGACCTTGCGGTTTTTCTTACCAATACATTACAAAATGATTACCTCATCGGGATTGCATTGGGATTGCTTTCTGCCGTAGTTGACAATGTGCCGCTGGTAGCCGCATCGCAGGGAATGTATGACCTGAATACATACCCCACTGATCATTTTTTCTGGGAATTCCTTGCTCTTACAACGGGAACGGGTGGGAGCGCATTGATCATTGGAACAGCAGCCGGTGTTGCAGTAATGGGCATTGAGCACATTGACTTTATGTGGTATTTAAAAAAGATCGGATGGCTGGCTTTGTTAGGATTTGTAGCCGGGATATTGGTGTTCATATTGCAAATGCAATTGGGGTGATTTTATTTAATGGAAATGCATGTCATCCCGAGCGCAGCGAGGGACCTCTTTAAATGCAATACTGTTGCCCATGAGATCCCTCGCTACGCTCGGGATGACAAAAAGATATTAATTTTTATATCCTAACTCACTCCTCTTTCCTTCATGATCTTATTAAGCCATTTAAGCATGGCAAATATGATGAAGGTGGCAATCATCAGCAGTATAAAGTTTACCCAGAAAAAATTTGCCTTGTGTTCATAACCATCCCACATGGTTGCAAGAATACCTGATAATTTATTGCCGATTGATGTTGCTAAAAACCAGCCGCCCATCATCAGTGATGTTAAACGAACCGGGCTTAATTTGGAAACCAGCGAAAGGCCCATCGGGCTTAATAACAATTCTCCTACAGTAACCACTCCATAAGTTCCCATCAGCCACCACACACTGGCTTTTTCTGCGCCATTGCCCGATACATGTACCGCTGCAACCATTACCAATACTGATAATGCAGAGATGAATAAACCGAATGCGATCTTGGTGGCTGTAGACGGCTCCCTGTTTTTCCTCCTCAAAAATGAAAAGAAGGCAACAACAAGTGGCGTTAATAAAATTACCCATCCAGGATTTATCGACTGGCTGATTGGTGTAGACCAAAGTGTTGCTTTATCACCATCGGCAGGAAGTTTTTCTTTTGAAATATTTTTAAAGTAAACCGGGTAATCATAAGTTTTAATTACCTGTCCGTCTTTTTTCTGAAGCCTGAACATGGCATCATATAAATTCACAGTATCTTTTGTATAGGAAATATCTTCTGCCTGTTTCAATCCACGGAATATATCGCCTGTGGTACCGCTCACCTGCCTGTCGGTAAAATTATCTGCCCAGATAGTCAATGCCGTTCCGTTTTGTTTAAACACTGCCCAAAACATAACAACAGCTGCAAATATTGCCAGCAATGCTGCGATAGGCCTTTTCTCAGATGCCTCTGCCCTGATGTAAAGGGAAGTATAAAAATAGATAACGGGGATACAGGCAAAGATGAATGCATCTGTACTATCGGACCCAAAAATATTCTTTGGAATGATCCACCCCAGAATACCGGCAATGATTGCAGGTATAAAAATGGTAAGCACAATCTTTGAAAACGGCATATCCTCTTTTGTCATTGGCTTTCTTACATCACCATTGGCATAATGTTTTGTACCTGCCATAAATATTATTACACCCAGGAACATACCAACGCCTGCAGCTACAAACGCATATTTCCAGCCCCAGATGATAATAATGGCGGCACTGAAAAAATTACAGATAAATGCACCTACATTAATTCCCATGTAAAAGATATTATAACCCTCATCTTTTCTGTGAATGAACTCCGGGGCAGAGTATAAATTACCCAACAGTGTAGAGATATTTGGTTTAAAAAAGCCATTGCCAAAAATAACCAATGCCATACTCAGGTATAACATAGGCAAACTATGTACGGCCATCATGCAGTAACCTACTCCCATCATGATTCCACCGGCAATAATTGACCTGCGGTAACCAAAATAACGGTCGGCCAGCAAACCACCTATAAAAGGGGTAAGAAAAACAAGTGCAATAAAAGTACCGTACAGATCTGATGCTTCGGAATTTGTCATGGCAAAACCATGCTCTACATTTTTGAGGTACAACAAAAAGATACCGATCATGAGGTAGTAGCCAAACCTTTCCCACATTTCACTGAAAAATAAAAACGGCAGCGCCTTTGGATGTTTTTGACTCATGCTTGATAATTTAAAACCTAAGTTAATGAAAAGGGCGACCAATAGATCGCCCTTTAAAAAAATATTGCCCGGAAATTATCTAATGCCGTGCATCATTTTCTTCAACCGGGGAGTAAGTAAAAATAAAAGTATTGCTGCAGCACCGCACAGTATCACAAAAACCATGAAAAATTCGTATAAATTATGAATCGTAAAACCGGCAAAGGTTGGATTAAATGCCCTTATTTTATTTTCGGCTAATAATTGTAATTGTTCGGCAGAAGGAGTTATTGTTTTATCTAAAACGCCCTGCAGGTCAATTCCTAATTCCTTTGCTTTTGTAAATTTTTCACCGGTAGCAGGCATTATAGAGCCTAATGTTCCTGCCAAAGCATAACCCGATGCATTTGATAAAAAGAAAACACCATATAATAATGAAGAAAATCTTTTTGGTGACAGTTTACCAACCAGGGAAAGACCAATTGGCGACAAACATAGTTCACCAAAAGTTTGTATCAGGTAAAGCAGAATTAACCAATGAATGGCCAGTAAACCAGATGTACCTAACCCTTTTACATTGTTTGCAATAATGAAATAACTCAAAGCAATTAATGCCAACCCTATTGCCTGTTTAAATGGAGATATTGGTTCTTTTCCTTTTGCCCTTAACTTATCCCATAAAATACTAAAGGGTATTGCAAAGGCAACCACAAATATCCCATTAAAGATCTGTACCATTGAAGGAGGCATTTGCCATCCAAAAAAGTTTCTGTCTGTTTGATTGTTGGCGATAAATGTCAATGAAGAGCCCGCCTGTTCAAAAGCAGCCCAAAAGAAAATGATGAAGAAAGAAATAATATAAATAACCAATATTCTGTCACGTTCCACTTTTGTAATTGACCCATCTGATATTATAAGTCCGGCAAGGGTAAGACCACTTGCATAAATAATAGAATAGATTACATTCTGTCCAAAAACATAAAAGAAAAGAAGGCTTAGACAAATAAACGCCAACACGGCTATTGATAGAGATTTAGATGTAAATGTTGCCTTTTGAGATTCTCCTTCCTCATAATCTGAAGAATCATTTTTTGATGGTAAACCGCCTATTGCTTTACCTTCAGGTGTTACAACATACTTGTCTTTAAAAAAATAGAAAGTGATAACGCCTGTTAGCATTGCAAGAGATGCAGCAAGATAACCCCATTTAAATGCGTGTATATCTCTAACGCCACTTTTATCAACAACATCTCCAACAATAGGACAAATTAACTGGCCTAAAAATGCACCCAGGTTTATACCCATGTAAAAAATAGTAAAGGCTGTATCCAGTTTATTTCTTTCAGCTTTTGGATACAGGTTGCTTACCATACTGGAAATATTGGGCTTGAAAAACCCGTTTCCTAAAATGATAATACCCAGGGCAACATAAAGCAGTGTTCTGGCCAGTTCCAGATTGGAACTGAAAGTAGTGGCACTTATAAATAATAACATTTGGCCAATCGCCATCAGTAAACCACCCAGCATGATACAAAGCCGGTTACCTAAAAAACGATCGGCTATAAAACCACCCAACATCGGTGTTAAGTAACACAAGCCAAGAAATCCACCATAAATAAGTGAAGACTGTTCTTCACTCATCATTAATGCATTAATAATGAATAACGTTAATATGGTACGCATCCCGTAAAAGTTAAAACGCTCCCACATCTCTGTACCAAAAAGAACCCACAAGCCTTTGGGGTGACTTTGTTTTTTTATTACCTGTTCATTCATGTTAGTTAGTTTTAATGCTGTAAGGTTTTATATAATGCCCCAAAATAGTGAAATTCTTTCAAGTACTGTTAAATTCACGAACTGTATTTTGAAATTATCGTTTAATGATTTTAATAAATATGTGTACCGTTGATAAAATATTTTAAATTATCAGGTATCATATTTCTAATTTTGCATTTGATAATAATTACCCCTAATAAACCACCCACATGAATATTCTTATTATTGGATCCGGAGGCCGGGAACATACTTTGGCATGGAAATTAAAACAAAGTAATCAATGCAGTAACCTGTTTATTGCCCCCGGAAATGCCGGAACAGCACTGGAAGGTACAAACCTTGAAATTTCTATTAATGATTTTGAGGGATTGAAAAATGCTGCACTGGAAAATAAAGTTGAACTGATCATTGTCGGGCCGGAAGAACCCCTGGTAAAAGGTATTGTAGATTATTTTAAAAATGATGCTAAAACGATGCACATCAATGTGATTGGCCCTTCTAAAAATGCATCCCAACTTGAAGGCAGCAAGGCTTTTGCCAAATCGTTCATGCAACGACACGGCATTCCTACTGCCCCATACCGTGAATTTACAGCAGATAATTATGAGGATGGTGTTGCTTATATTAAGTCACAAAGTTTACCCGTAGTTATTAAGGCTGATGGGCTGGCAGCAGGCAAAGGCGTATTGATCTGCCAAAGCCATATTGAAGCACTCGCAGAATTTGAACTGATCATACACCGGGCAAAATTTGGTGATGCCGGCAATAAAGTTGTTGTTGAATCTTTTCTGCAAGGAATTGAAGTGAGTGTTTTTGCTATTACTGACGGGGAAAATTATTTGATGCTCCCCGAAGCAAAAGATTATAAACGGGTTGGTGAAGGCGATAAAGGCTTAAACACTGGTGGAATGGGGGCCGTTAGCCCTTTGCCTTTCTTTGATGAAATCCTGAAACAGAAAATTATCCACAGGATCGTTGAGCCAACTATCAAAGGCCTTGGAAAAGATGAACTGGAATACAGGGGTTTTATCTTTTTCGGATTGATGATAAACAATGGTGAACCTTTGGTGATAGAATACAATTGCCGCCTGGGTGATCCTGAAACCGAAGTAATCATTCCCCGTATGAAAAACGACCTGGTTGAATTATTTACCGCAGTAACAAACGGAAAATTAAGTGAAATTTCAATCAGCCTCGATTCCAGGTGTGCCGCAGCTGTAGTAGCTGTTAGTGGCGGTTACCCGGGTAATTATACAAAAGGCAAACCAATTGAAGGCCTGTTGGAAAAGACTGTGGAAGACAGCCTTGTTTTTCATGCAGGCACTTTGCAAAAAGATAAACAAATTGTTACAAATGGCGGAAGGGTAATGGTTGTAACTGCATTTGGTAGCAATATCAGGGAAGCTGCCGAACAATCAGTTTATATGATGGAACAATTGTATTTTGAAGACATGAAATTCCGCAGTGATATCGGATATGAATTCGCCTGATATTTTTAATGTCTTTTCCAGGTTGTTTTACTATTTCTAACGTTAATGTATAACCTAAATTAATTCCGGGGAAACACCTTCTAATACTAAATATATTAGCATTAAGCCAGCCCGTTTGGGCAACCTGAAAAATGCAGTATCAGAATGCTTTGGTAAAACTGAAAAATAAAAAAGGTTGGCGTTGTTAAATCCAATATTTTCCTTCAACTTTGCCTGCATTGTTTACTTTCGCGTGTTACATAAATAAATATGGGAATCTTTAATTTTTTTACGCAAGAAATTGCGATTGACCTGGGTACAGCAAATACCCTGATTATACACAATGATGAAGTTGTTGTGAATGAGCCATCCATTGTGGCTCTTGACAGAAACAACCCCAAAAATTTATTAGCAGTGGGTAAGAAGGCATTGATGATGCATGAAAAAACCCATGAAAGTATCAGAACTGTCCGCCCTTTACGGGATGGTGTGATCGCTGATTTTAATGCAGCAGAACTCATGATCAGGGAACTGATCAAAATGATATATCCTAAAAAACCATTGTTTGCACCAAGCTGGAGAATGATGATCTGTATTCCCAGCAGCATCACTGAGGTTGAAAAACGGGCAGTTAGGGATAGTGCTGAACAGGCTGGTGCAAAAGAAGTTTATCTTATTCATGAACCAATGGCAGCGGCATTGGGTATTGGAATTGATGTGGAAGAACCGGTTGGTAACATGATTATTGATATTGGAGGCGGTACTACAGGCATAACAGTTATTGCACTTGCAGGTATTGTATGCGACCAGAGTATCAGGATAGCAGGCGACGAATTTACAGCAGATATCATGGAAGCATTGCGCCGTTACCATAGCCTGCTGATTGGAGAACGTACAGCAGAACAAATTAAAATACAGGTTGGCGCTGCCATGAAAGACCTGGACAATCCGCCTGATGATATACCGGTGAACGGGCGTGATCTTGTGACAGGCATCCCAAAACAGGTTATGGTAAGCTACCAGGAAGTTGCAGAAGCGCTGGATAAAAGCATCTTTAAAATTGAAGAAGCCATTTTGAAAGCACTGGAAACAACACCTCCCGAACTTGCTTCAGACATTTACCGCAGGGGACTTTATATTACCGGCGGTGGGGCTTTATTGCGTGGCCTCGATAAAAGGCTGGCTGCTAAAATAAAACTGCCTGTGCATGTTGCAGATGACCCGCTTAAAAGTGTGGTAAGAGGCACAGGTATTGCATTGAAACATTATGACCGGTACCCGTTTGTAATGCGTTAATTTTGAATTTTGAATTTTAAATGTGGCTGATTCAATGCATGCTGCCCGCGGCTTTTAAAATTCAACATTTTTAATTCAACATACAAAATACTGTTCCTCCGTTGCGTAACATTTTTCTTTTTATCCGCCGCCACATAAATTTGCTCATTTTCCTTGTATTGCAGGGATTCAGTATTTACCTGATCGTTAACTACAGCAAATACCACCAGGCAGCATTTGGAAATATATCAAACAATTTAACCGGCAAAGTGAATGAACAATACAGCCGGGTGCAAAAATATTTCCTGCTTAAAAAAACAAATGACTCCCTGGTAAAAGCCAATGAAGCTTTATATAATAAATTGAAAATTGATTTTGATCTTCCCGATACTGCTACCAAAACAATGATTGATTCTATCCGGGTAGATTCATTATTGAAATACCGGAAATTCACTTACCTGAATGCAAAGGTTGTTTCCAATTCCATTTCTACACAAAATAATTTTATTGTTCTTTCAAGGGGCAGGTCAAAAAACCTGCACGAAGGCATGGGCGTTGTTGATCCCAATAATTCTGTGGTTGGTATCATTACTGAAGTAACTGATGATTATGCGGTTGTGATGAGCCTGCTTCACAAAGACAGCCACCTGAGCGGTAAGCTGTTGAAAGGCGGGGAAACCGGTACATTAAACTGGGATGGAAAAGTACCTAACATCATTACGCTTACGAATATCCCAAAAAGTGCAAAAGTTGCTAAAGGCGATACGATCATCACAAGTGGATTCAGCACAACATTTCCCAAAGGCATGATGATCGGTACCGTACTGGAAATTTATGCAGAAAAAAGCACGAGTAATTTCAGGATAAAATTCAGGACAAGTGCCAATTTTTATAACCTGCAATATGTATACGCAATTGATAATGTAGAACAGGAAGCAGTAAATAAAATACTGGATAAATTAAAACAACAACATTAATGCTTTAAGCAGATCATGGGTAGCCTGGTAAAATATATCATCCGTTTTATACTCTTTATCCTCTTCCAGGTAATTGTACTGGACAAGATACACCTGCACCAGATGGTTACACCGTACCTTTATTTTCTATTCATTTTATGGCTCCCGTTTAAAATGAACCGGACCCTGCTGATGTTCACGGCTGCTATAGTTGGTTTTTCACTGGATAGTTTCCGGCATCACCCGGGATTTCATACAGCAGCTTGTGTACTTATTGCGTATGTAAGACCGTTCCTGATCAATTTACTCATTCCACAGGAAGGAGCTGAAACAAACTATGAAGAACCTTCCATGCGTAGTATGGGCGGTTTATTGCCTTATATCATTTATGCAGGTGTTTTAAGTTTCCTGCATAATGCCTGGTTATTTTTCCTGGAAGCCTGGCAGTTTGGCGATGCCTGGTATTTTTTTATCAAGACCATCCTTTCAACAGTCATCAGTATTTTATTGATTATTATCACAGAACTGATCTTTACCAGGAAGCAAAAATTCAGAACAAATACGGTTTAAATAGTTAACCAGTTAATTAAGTTGATAAAGCAAGTACTAAACATCTGCAACTTTATTAACTTTTACAACTGCTTCCAAAGTTCTGGTGAGTGACTTCAAGCAACAGGAATACCATGTAAAAAGTTTATTAAGTAAACTGGTTGATAAAGCAAGCTGAATACAACTACAACTTTATTAACTTTATCAACTTAAGCAACTGATTCCAAAAAGTTTTATTTAAAAGAACCAAGAAGTGTCTGTATTTAACCAATCAAGAAAAAATGTTATCCGGTTGATATTTATTGGCACGTTCCTGATAATTATCATCAGGCTTTTTACTTTACAGGTCGTTACCAGCAAATACAAGATACTGGCTGATGACCAGGGCATATTCAGAAAGGTTATTTACCCCGACCGCGGAATTGTATTTGACAGGAAGAACAGGTCGGTACTACAAAATACCATTATCTACGATTTGATGGTTATTCCGGGAAAGATCAGGGGAACCGATACAACCACCTTGTGCAACATCCTTCAAATTGATACTGCTGAGTTTAGAAAAAGGATCATTACTGCCATCATTAAAAATAAAAGCTACAGGCCTTCCGTTTTTGAAGCATTACTTTCTGAAGAAAAAATGGCAAAGCTCAATGAGAATATGTTCAGGTTTGTACCCGGGTATTACCTGCAGGAAAGGCCGGTTAGAGATTACCCGTATGATGCAGGTGGTAATATTCTTGGTTACTTATCTGAAGTAGATTCTAATTTCTTAAAATACCATAAAGATGAAGGTTACCTGATAGGCGATTATGCAGGCAAAGCAGGCCTGGAAAAAACCTATGAAAAAGTGCTCATGGGGCAGCGGGGAATTGAATTCTGGAAAAGGGATAATAAGAACAGGCTCACGGAAAGATATGAAAAAGGAAGTTTTGATACCATCGCTATAGCCGGGCAGAATATGTATACTTCGCTGGATATAGAATTACAGGAACTTGGAGAAAAACTGATGGAAAATAAAGTAGGTGCTGTTGTGGCAATAGATCCCAGAACCGGAGGCATATTGGCCATGGTAAGCAGCCCTACCTATAAACCCCGCTTGCTAACAGGATCGGAAAGACGCAAACATTATGCAAAATTACTGCTTGATCCAAGCCTTCCGCTCATTAACCGCACCGTGAATGCTTACTATTCGCCCGGTTCAACTTTTAAAACATTACAAGCGCTGGTTGGGTTACAGGAAGGAGTTATTACACCCACCACCACATTCAGCTGCAATGGCGCTTTTTATGGATGCGGTAAACCCATGCGTTGCCTCGATCCCGGCGTATGGGCTCTTAAAGGAGCCATTACCCATTCCTGTAATACTTACTTTGCAAATGTGATGCAACGGGTTATAAACAACCCCAAATATCCAAATTTCGACAGCAGCCTCAGCCAGTGGGCCAGGTATATGTATGCTTTTGGCCTCGGCCATAAATTAGGTGTGGATGTGCCTTCTGAAAAAAGCGGCCTCATCCCTACTCCAAAAACATATAATAAGATATATGGGGAAGGACATTGGAATTTCTGTACTTTCCGGTCTGTGAGCATTGGACAGGGAGAAGTACTTGCAACTCCCATACAGGTAGCCAATGAAATGGCTTACCTGGCTAATAAAGGCTGGTATAAGACTCCTCATATTGTAGATTCCATTGAAGGCGGCGATACGTTTGGCCTCCTGGATAAATTTAATGAAAAACATACTGCAGTAAATATTCATGACAGTATTTTTGAAGCCGTACACGACGGGATGCAGGGTGTTATGGAAAGTGGTACAGGCCGTTATGCAAAAGTGCCGGGAATTGTTGTTTGCGGTAAAACAGGTACAGTAGAAAACGCATACAAAGGAGTAAAACAAAAAGACCATGCTTTTTTTGCTGCTTTTGCACCGCGTGATAATCCCCGCATAGCCATTGCCGTTATATGCGAAAACGCCGGTTTCGGGTCAACTTCTGCCGCACCAATTGCCAGCCTGATGATTGAAAAATACCTGAATGATTCTATCGCTGGCAAAGAAAGAAAGGCAAAGGCTGAAGCATTATCCAAGCTTAACCTGATACCTCCCCGCATTTACCGGGAATTGCGTGCACAGGATTCGATGATGCATTCAAAAGATACCGCATACCTGCTGGCCAAAGGCTATATTAAAATAGTAAGTGATTCAATAGGCGGAGATACTGAAGATGAAGCTGATATCATGGAAAACCTGAAAAAGGAAAAACAGAAAAAACAATTGCCCGTAAAAGACAGCAACTTAATTAACCCTGCAGCGATCATTCCAAATGATAAAAAGAAACCAGGTAATAAGGATTCTGCAACCATTAATTAACCGCATGAAACAAATACAATTATATGTTACAGGGTAACCCATCTATTACAAAAGGAAAAGACTGGGTACTTATATGGTTATATGCTACCATTGTTATATTTGGGCTGGTGTGTATTTTTTCAGTGGAATATAAAAGCAACGATGATTTTTTTAAGAGCCTTTTCCAGTTTAAAAAAAATTACAGCAAACAGTTCCTGTACTTTGGAATCTGTATCATACTGGCTACATTCATCCTGCTTACAGACAGTAAATTCTTTACAGCCACTCCAAACATCCTGTATATTACGGGTATCATACTGATGCTGGCAACTTTTGTGGTTGGAAAAACGGTAAATGGTTCCAAAAGCTGGATACCACTGGGTTTCATGAACCTTCAACCCGTTGAATTATGTAAAATATTCACTGCGCTTGCCCTTGCAAAATACCTTGCCCGGAATGATACGGACTTTAGTAAACCCCGGTCGCAGTTAATTGCAGCAGGTATTGCATTCCTTCCGGTTTTGTTTTCCATCCTTCAAAATGAAACAGGGCTGGCTTTGGTTTATTTCTCATTCTTATTACCCATGTACCGGGAAGGCCTTCCGCCGGGTTACCTGATCTTTGGGGCATCACTGGGTGTATTGCTTGTGGTTACATTGCTATTCCCTCCTTCAAGCCTGATCATCGCTTTGTCGGTAATTGCAGCTCTCACCATTTATTTTATGAAGAGGAAAATAAAAAGAAATAAAGGGTTGCTGATCATCATCATCGGGCTATGGCTGGTTGCCAGCCTGTTTGTTGGTGTGGCAGTACCTTTCATATTCAAACATGTTTTTCAGAAATACCAGGCCGACAGGATATTCAGTATGGTGGGAAGGGATAATCCATTTGTGGATGAAAAAACAGCTTTGTTAAATGAGGTTGAACCGGATACAAAAAAAGCAAAAACAGACAAAGAGAATTACAATGTGAAGCAGTCGAAAATTGCAATTGGCTCTGGAGGAATTCTTGGAAAAGGATTTCTTAAAGGCACTCAAACACAGGGTGATTTTGTACCTGAACAACACACCGATTTTATTTTTACTTCAGTTGGTGAGAACTTTGGCTTTATAGGCAGCACCCTGTTAATGATCCTGTATTTTGGAATGATGTTGCGGATGGTATTCATTGCAGAAAGGCAACGAAGCACTTTTAGCCGGGTTTATGCCTATTCGGTAGTTGGTATATTGTTTTTTCACGTAGCGATAAATATCTGCATGACAATAGGGCTGGCACCGGTGATTGGTATCACACTCCCGCTGATGAGTTATGGCGGTTCTTCACTGCTAACTTTTACCATCTTACTTTTTATCCTGATTAAACTGGATGCTGACAGGCAAATGGTTCTTCGTTAACAAAAAATAATCTACAGAATTTATACCAAATGAAAATAATCCCGCTGAGTGAAGGAAGTTTTACGATAGATAAAACAAAGGTTTTTATTCCTTTTGATAAATCAACTGATAAACTTCAGGATCGTGCTGTTGGAAGCTTGCTGGTAGAGATTCAGCCATTTGCCATTGTAACCGGTAAAGATGTTTTATTGCTGGATACGGGCCTTGGTTTTCACAACAGGAACGGGAAACTGCAATTACACCAGAACCTGATTGATAACGGCATCAGTCCGGATGAAGTAACCAAAGTACTCTTAAGCCATTTGCACAAAGACCATGCAGGAGGTATACAGGATAAACTTATTGATGGATATAACGAAGTGCTGAGTTTTCCCAATGCTACCTATTATGTAAACAAAAAGGAATTTGAATATGCATCTGATAATTCAACCACATCATATGTAGCGGATGATTTTTCTCTTCTGGGTTCTTCAGGCAGGCTGGAACTTTTAAATGACAATGGCGTATTGGATGGTTATATCCGCTATGAATTGTGCGGGGCACATTGCCCGTATCATATTGCTATCTGGATTGAGGAAGATGGTAAAACTATATTTTACGGTGGAGATGTAGCGCCGCAATTGCAACAGATGAAAAGCCGTTTTGTTGCCAAGTATGATCATGATGGAAAAAAGAGTATGGAGTTACGCGTGAAATGGTGGGATGAAGGGCATGCGGGTAACTGGACCTTTTTATTTTATCATGATATTAAATCACCAATGGTTGCGTTGTAAGAAATCTTCTGGTGTCTCAATTTGAAAGTATTCGTCATTGCGAGGAACGAAGCAATCTATACTAGATATAACATAAATTAAAGATTGCTTCGTTCCTCGCAATGACGGTA
>JAGPDJ010000198.1 GCA_018057635.1 Ferruginibacter sp.
ATGTTACAGTTAACATGAAGCTTATTTATAATGCAGCGGCATCTGCAAAAGAAATCTCAATAGAACAATTAAATTTGCAACTTAAAAAAAATGTACGCGCTGTTTTTGATATAGCAGTATAAAATAATAAACAATGGATACATCATGGCTTAGCAGAACGCAATTACTGATTGGGGAAGATAAACTGGCAAAACTTACCCGTTCGCATGTAATGGTTGTGGGCATGGGCGGTGTTGGCTCTTATGCAGCAGAATTCATTTGCCGGAGCGGTATTGGTAAAATGACGATCATTGACGGAGATGTGGTGGATCCTACAAACCGCAACAGGCAATTACCGGCATTAGCCGTTAACCATGGAAAACCAAAAGCTGATATCATGGCAGAAAGATTAAAGGACATAAATCCGGAACTGGAACTTACTGTAATCAAAGAATTCATCAACCCTGAAATGGTGGAAAAACTATTGGCAGGCAATCCCGACTATATTATTGACGCCATCGACAGTATTACACCCAAGATCACATTCATGAAAATGGCATACGAAAAAAAACTAGCGATGGTAAGCAGCATGGGAGCCGGAGGCAAATTCGACCCCACTCAATTAAAAATTACCGATATCTCTAAAACCATCATTTGCCCTTTTGCCCAACAGATCAGGAAAGTATTAAAAACACATGGCATTTATAAAGGCATCAAAGTGGTTTTTTCCCCCGAAGAACCAATCAAAGAAAGCCTGATGATGACCGATGGACGTAACTATAAAAAATCTGCTTATGGCACCATCTCTTACCTTCCAGCAACTTTTGGTGCTGTGGTTTCATCGGTTGCAATAAGAGACTTGTTGGAGAATTAGTAAATCAGGTTTGGAAATTTAAGGTATAGGAGTTTTAGGGTTTAGAAGGTTTATGAGGTTTAGGGTTTTGTTGTAATCTTACATCATAAATCATACATCATATATCATACATCATACATCACAAATTATAATTTTGTCGCTTTTAGAAATATCAAAAAAAATAAAAAACCAATGCAACCCTTTGTATGCTGAAGAAGTCATACATACCATGGCGGTTGATGGTGACGAGAAGGCCTTTAAGGCTATTTACGATATGCTTTCGGGGAAAATGTACAGTCTTTGCCTCAGGTATGCAGGCAATAAGAATGATGCAGATGATCTTTTCCAGGAAGGCATCATCAGGGTGTATAAAAACCTGGATAGTTTCAAAGGCTTAGGCCCTTTTGAGGGTTGGGCAAGGCGGATATTTGTAAATACATGCCTGGATCACCTGAAAAACAAACAAAAGCTAATATTTAGTGAACTTACCGATTCGATTGATGTTACCAGTACAGAATTAACCGGAATCAGAAAACTTACACAGGCGGACCTTCTAAAAATAATTCAGCAATTACCCAATGGCTACAGAACCATTGTAAACCTTTACCTGGTAGAGGAATACAATCACAAAGAAATTGCAGAAATGCTTGGTATCTCAGAAGGTACCAGTAAATCTCAGCTTTCCAGGGCCAAATTAATATTACAAAAGAATATTTTAGAAACATATGGCCGGTACCAATAATACATTTAAAAATCTGCAGGATTACGAAATAGCCCCGCCACCGGGGTTATTTGCCAAACTGTGGAAAAAAATAAAGCGTACCGGGCATCCACTACAAAGTTCACAAACTGCAGAGATTGAACCTAAAAGTGATTTAGAAAATACCGGTACTGCCAATTTTAGTAACTTGAAATCATATTCATCACATGATCTGCAGCCACCGGCATTCAATTTCAGCAAAATTAAAGAAGCGGCATTACTCAATACAAATGCAACAGAGCAACCGACGGTTAAAACTACTAAACCAGCTCCCATTATTTTCAAATTATTAGCTGCTGCTACCATTACCGGGGTAGCATTTTTAATCTATTTCCTGTTGTATTCCGGAAATCAAATTGACAAGTCAAAAAATATGTCGGCTGATGCGGGATCATTGTATGCTTCAGATAAAAGATCACAAACAAACTCCGGTGAATCTAATAATAACCAGGACAGTATTAGCCCGAACAACAACGGCAAACTGCCCCATTTTAATTTAATTTATGCAAACGGTTACATAAGTAAAAATGGCAACAGTACCCTGGTTGAAAATGATTTCATATACACATTTACAAACTTTACTTATGATCAGTCAATTTCATTTTTAAAGAAACTTAAAAAAGATAAACTGATCTCATTAAACAGTTACTCTTACCTGAATATTTCTGAGAAAATGGCAGAATATCTCAAAGGCATGTATGAAGTAAATGACAAAGATAAACCCACCCGTAAATCAAAAAAATTAAAAGCAAAGCTTGCCAAATGGAAAAAGAAAGATGAGTCTTATTTTGACAGGAGCCTTCAGAAAAACCCTTTAGATATCATCGACCTGGGTGAATTTATATTAAAATAAAAAACGTATGCCCAAACAGTTCTATAAAATGATCCTGCTGTTTCAGTTACTATTCACTGTCAGCTGCTTATTGGCTCAACCAGGCACTGCACAAATACATGTGTCAGGCGATAAGGATTTTTCTTTGGTGTACGATATCCATGTAAATACCAACAATAAAAATCCCGGCATGGAAGAAACATACAATGGCAGTACCAAAACAATATTGCATCAGAAAGGGATTACCAGGATCAGGATGGTTTCCTTAATGCGCATACAAAACATATATATATATGATGCAGAACCGGAATTAAAAAAAGTAATTATCACAAAAGAATCCGGCAAAAACCTGTACAAATATGTGCTAACGGCATCTGATTGGAAATTATACAATGCCAGGTATGATAATATTGGATACGCTTATTTTAAAGATACTATCAACATCCTTGGATTTACCTGCAAAAAAGCAATACTTAATATAAATAATGGCAAACAACAGATTACTGCTTACTATACAGAATCAATCAAGTCCTTTCCAAAATCTATAGAACCGATGTTTGCCGGTTTACCCGGACTTGTTTTACGATATGAACTTAAAACTAAAAACGGGAGTATCCGTTATACTGCAAATAAAATAAGTTTTGAGCAACTGGATAATGCCATTTTTACAGAACCTGTTAAAGGATTTATGCTTAAACAATACAAACCACACGCCAGGTAGAGGATAATTTATTTACAGTAATCTAAGCGTGCTCCATTCCCCTCCTGTTAAGATTATACAATCCAAAAGATAAACGTTGTTTCCTTCTCAATGATAAAAACACGCCCGTTAATATCAGCAGGTTAGATTCATTTAAATAAGAAGACAAAGTTATAACACCACTTTTATTACCCTGAACGATGTCTTCTACTGTTTCTACAACCGTTTTTTTATTGATCTTCCAAAGCCAGTGAAAAGAAAAAAAATTCTTACCTACCCATACCATTTTTTTCCCTCCTTTAAACACAAATTTAAATCTTTGAAAGAATAAAGGTGATAGTGGTATATTTATGCTGCCTATCGTTTCGCCTGAATGAATGTCTTGTATATAAATGGAAGATTTAAGGAACCCCAATCTTGTAAACAAGAATTGATCACCGCTGATATCAATATTAACATGCCAGTTATTACCGGTTCCTTTGTAAAGAGTGCCAAGTAAAATTTCATTTAAATAAACCCAATGACAATTATGAGTACTTTCAATCCGATAGCTATACGCCTGAACCATATATGGTAGAAAATCAATTTTAAATAAGTAAACAACATGGTTATAATAACCATGTTGTTAAAAGTGCACAAATTCCCCGCTCCAATCAATAGATGGAAAATGTAATTAAACGGTTGCATCTGTAAAAAATAAAGATTTCATGAATCAGTATAAAAATATACCTGTGTTTGCTGTAAATGATCAATAATTCAGATTATCGCATTAAAAAGTAATATGCAAAAAAGAAATAGGACTCTTCGGCTTATGCAAAATTCAATATCTGATAAAGAAAATTTGCTCCTTTGTGTTTCCATTGCATCTTTGTAAAATAATAAATAAAACATGACCAAACTTTCAGTAAATATTAATAAGCTTGCTACTTTACGTAATTCACGTGGAGGCAACAATCCTGACCTGTTACAAGCTGCAAAAGACATAGAGCGTTTTGGAGCGGATGGAATTACTGTTCATCCCCGGCCCGATGAAAGGCATATCAGGTACCAGGATGTTTTTGACCTGAAAAAAATAATCAGTACTGAATTCAATATAGAAGGGAACCCTACTGAGGCGAAATTTGTTGATCTTGTTTTGGCTAATATGCCAACACAAGTTACATTGGTTCCGGATGCTTTGGGACAACTTACCAGTAATCACGGATGGGATACCGTAAAACATGCAGCTTATTTAAAAGAAATAATAACGGTATTCAAAAATGCCGGAATCAGGGTATCCATTTTTGTTGACCCCGATTTGGAAATGGTTACTGCAGCAAAAGATACCGGCTCCGACCGAATTGAATTATATACTGAATCTTATGCTAAAGGTTTCAAAGCAAATAAGGAAGATGCCATTGCTCCTTTTATAGAAGCTGTTATAAAAGCCAATGAACTTGGTTTAGGCATAAACGCAGGGCACGACCTTGATTTGGATAACCTAAAATATTTTTCAAATAATATTCCCGGTTTACTGGAAGTATCTATTGGCCATGCACTGATCTGTGATGCCATTTATCTTGGATTGGAGAATACAGTACAGCTGTATAAGCGGCAATTGCAGAAATAATATCAGAAAATAGAAATGATTCTTCTATTTTCAATTATCCATTAAAAATTTTTCCATTAATTAAAATCACTCCCCTAATAAACTAGCCAGTTTACTTTCCAATGCACCGCCGCGAAGGCCCTTCGCAATAACTATACCATTGGGGTCTAATAAAAAATTCTGAGGTATTGACGCAATCTTAAACCTCACCCCCAAATCATTGGCATTGCCTTTCAGGTCGCTCAGTTGAGTCCAGTTTAATCCATCTGTTTTAATTGCATCTATCCATGGCTGTCTTGCCCTGTCGAGAGAAATTCCCAACACCGTATAATTTTTATCTTTGTATTTATTATAAGTGGCAACCAGGCTTGGATTTTCCCTCCTGCAGGGACCACACCAGCTTGCCCAAAAATCTATCAACACATATTTACCCCTGAAAGAACTAAGACTTACCATTTTTCCGGTAGAATCTGGATGTTCAAATTCAGGCATTGGCCTGCCGATAGCCGGCATTGTTTTAGCTTCTGTTATTTGCTGAGTGATAAATAGACCAATTGGGGTTGACTTGACAGGAGCAGCTAATTTATCAAACAAATTCTCCATCTGGTCTATATCAGTGTTTACCTGGTAATTCCTGAATATTGCTAATGGC